>JAAWBT010000079.1 GCA_022792835.1 Lachnospiraceae bacterium
AGGTTTAGCTTCTCCTACTCGCCGCGCGAGGTACGGGCAGCGTTTGCTGCAAGTTTCCTCTCCGTACACGAAGACTGTCTGATAATCGAGTAGAGAAGGTTTAGCTTCTCCTACTCGCCGCGCGAGGTACGGGCAGCGCCAGCTGCAAGTTTCCTTTCCGTACCTCTGTGCATAAAAGCCGACGCATAGAGCGCCGGCTTCTGTGAAACATGGCTTATTCGTTTGCTGCCTTCGGGTATACAGAAACCTGCTTCTTGTCTCTGCCCTTTCTCTCGAAACGTACCACACCATCCACCAAGGCAAATAATGTGTCATCTCCGCCCCGGCCAACATTAACTCCAGGATGGATTTTTGTACCGCGCTGTCTGTAAAGGATATTTCCAGCCAGCACAAACTGTCCGTCTGCTCTCTTGGCGCCAAGTCTCTTGGCCTCAGAATCTCTGCCGTTCTTTGTAGAGCCTACACCTTTTTTATGAGCAAATAACTGAAGGTTCATCTTCAACATGTCTTACACCTCCTCAGTCATGATCCAAATAAACGGATCGCCTTTTTGATCTTCTTTGGGACTGCTGTCTCTTATACTCTCTAAACCGAGCAGCATAGTGTTTAACAGCAGTTTCGTTTCCTTGCTGACTTTTCCGGAAAAAGAACAGTCCAGATATCCATCTTCCACAGAACAGAGGAAGGAATCCTCTGTAAATGCTTCAATGGCATTGACCGTGTTCTGTGCCAGCACAGAAACTGCCGCACAGACGATATCCTCTCCTGGCTCGCCAAAACCGGCATGTCCGGATATTCGAAACCCCCGGTGTTCTCCCTCCGAGTCTACAAATACGTTTACCGCAATCATCGTCTTTTACAAAAACAGGTTATGCATTGATCTTTTCAATCTTAACCTGGGTATAAGTCTGCCTGTGACCGTTTTTCTTGTGATAGCCGGTCTTTCTCTTATACTTGTAAACGATAACCTTCTTGCCTCTGCCTTCTTCCATCACGGTAGCAGAAACGCTTGCACCTGCCACAGTAGGGCAGCCTACGGTCAGTTCATCGCCGCCTACAGCCAAAACCTGATCAAAGGTATAAGCTTCTCCAGCTGCTGCCCCCAGTTTTTCCACCCGGATGACATCGCCTTCGGCAACCTTGTACTGCTTTCCGCCTGTTGCAATAATCGCGTACATATGGCACCTCCTATTTATCATTACTCGCCAGCTTTGGTGTCTGTCCTGTAGACAGCGCTTTCTGACCTCGCTGTGCGGCATACTTTATAAATATAGCAGGAATTTCCCGGATTGTCAAATATTTTTTAAAAGTCTCTGATTCATGAGAATGCTGTCAAATTGCACATCAAAATTTTTCCCAACTACCGCAGGCCCGTCCCGGCCCGGATCAAGCGGAAGGTCCGCTCTGCGGCGCTTTTATATAGGGTTTCGGCATTGGAGAGCGCTTCCTCCAGGGCCATAGGCCGGTTGACTGTGGTCATGACGCTGTCGATCCCATACTGGTAAAGGTTCTCCGCACCGGTCCCCATGCCGCCCACGATCGCCGCCACCGGAATCCCGGCTTTTTTACAGCGCATACCGATGCCATAAGGAACCTTTCCAAAGGCGGACTGCCAGTCCATATTTCCCTCTCCGGTCACCACCAGGGAGACATCCTTTAACCGTTCCTCAAAGCCGATCAAATCCAGAACCGTGTCAATTCCTGACTTCATCCTGGCAGACAAAAATACCATCAGCGCCGCGCCAAGGCCGCCGGCAGCGCCGGCCCCAGGTGTGTCCGAAACGTCCATTCCCGTTGTTTTCTTCATTACCTGGCAGAGATTCTCCATCCCTTCTTCCAATTCCGCCTGCATGGCTTCATCGGCCCCTTTCTGTCTTCCGAAGGTATAGGTGGCCCCATCCGGTCCCAGAAGCGGATTCTTCACATCACACATGACTGTAAAACTGGTCTCAGCTACAGCAGAATGAAGCCCGGAAAGGTCAATATCCCTGACCTTTCCCATGTCCTCTCCCCTTCCGGGAAGGCTCTTCCCGGTTTTGTCTAAAAAGCGGATGCCAAGGGCAGTCATGGCCCCCATACCGCAGTCATTGGTGGCGCTGCCTCCGATTGCCACGGAAATCTTCCGGCAGCCCCGCCAAAGGGCATCCAGGATCAGCTCCCCTGTTCCATAAGTGGTCGTAAGAAGCGGATTTCTCTTCTGGTTTGGCACAAGAGGAAGACCGGAGGCCTCGGCCATCTCAATGACTGCCTCCCCACTTTTTAGAATTCCATAGGAGGCCCGCACAGGCTCCAGTAGGGGGCCTTTTACCTTTTTCTCCAGACGTTCTCCGCCCGCGGCGCCAAGGACAGCCTCTACAGTCCCTTCCCCTCCGTCGGCCATGGAAAGCCCCTGACATTCACAGCCAGGGAAGATCTCGGACGCCGCCTCGGCAAGAAGGCGGTTGATGGTGTTTGACGAAAGGGTTCCTTTAAATGAATCGGATGCAAATAAAAATTTCATAGGATTCTCCTCTGTTTATGATAAAGTCACTCCGCCCCGTTTCCGAAAAGACAGGGGAGAGTGTTCATAATTGTCCTTAAAGGTTTTTGAAAAATAGCTGGTACTGCTGAACCCACAGGCATGGCTGATATCCGAAATGGATTCATTGGTGTCCAAAAGCCTTTTCGCAGCAATGTGCAGACGGTATTTATTGAGATAATCAACTGGTGAGGTTTCCCCGAACAGGGCAAAACAGCGAAAACATTCACTGCGGCTGATATTGGCGGAAGCCGCGATGGAGGCAGCCGTAATATGCTGCATATAATTGTCATGAATATAGGAGATCATATTGCGCATCCGTTCCTCCCGAATCTGATGGCAGGGCTCAAAGGTTCCTGCAGGCATATGATCAAGAATCATAGGAAGATACTGCCAGATATGGAGAATCGCCTCTGTGTGGGCCAGCTCACTGGACTGGCTTAAAACAGATTCTTCAATCTTTCTCAAACTGCTTAAAATCTCGTACTCTTCCGGAACATCCTTGTCCAGATATTTCATATGGGACCAGTTCCAGGATGGAGAAGTATATTTATGAAAACTTAAATTATGGAATAGGCGACTTAAGATGGTAGTCGGAAACAAAATATTGAAGGCAACAGAACCACCTGTCATCTGTCGGGCAGAATGAAGAATTCTGGAACCGATAAACAGCCCGTTCCCCTCTTCCACCACATAAGCAGTCTGGTTCAGCAGATATTTGACAGAACCCCTCAACACAATCTGCAGTTCAATCTCATCGTGCCAATGGCAGTAAAAGGAATTATCCACAAAGTTATCAAATACATCGCAGAACATCACCAGGGGAAACTCTTTATTCTTATACTGCACTTGTTCCTGGAGTTTGTCAAGCAATTGTACATTTTCGTTCATACGTTCCTCTTTCCGGCGTACATCCCGCGTGGTAAATGTGCATCACATCGTTTTATTATATCCTGAATACAGTTTTTCAGCAATGGGCTTCTCAAAATTTCAGAATTAATTTCTATGCTATTTCTATGATCCTTCATATATATGGGGCTGTTTTGTCTGAACATCATCTGTCACAGACTCCACAGCCCCGTCAACCCAGCCTTAGGAGGGAGTTGGATTCCTCATATTCTGTCAGAAGACGCCGTCAGGCTTCCCATTTCGTAAAATACATGGAAATGCCCTGACCGCCGCCAATGCACATGCTGATCATGGCGTCCCTTTTCTCCGTGCGCATGAGTTCGTATAATACCTTGACTGCAAGAACCGCCCCGGTCGCCCCGATGGGATGACCGATGGAAATACCGCCGCCGTAGATATTCACCTTCTCAGGGTCAAGTCCAAGATCTCTACTGACCGCGAATGCCTGGCTGGCAAAGGCTTCATTGATTTCAAACATGTGGATATTTTTTAAGTCAAGCCCCAGTTTCTCCGCCAGCTTTTCACTGGAAAATTTCGGGGAATAGCCCATCAGCTCTGCGTCGTAGCCTGCCACTGCAAAATCTTTTATCACAAGTTTCGGGGTCAGGCCAAGTTCTTTCGCCTTATCTGCACTCATCACAACTAAAGCGGCGGCCCCGTCATTTAAACTGGAAGAATTTCCAGCCGTCACAGAAGCCTCTTCATCCTTCAGGAAACAAGGTTTTAACCGGGCAAGCTTTTCCATAGTAAGGCCCTCTCTTGGGCCTTCGTCTGTATCAAATACAGTCACATTCCCCCTGCGGTCCTTTAATTCTACTGGAAGGATTTCGTCTTTGAATTTCCCGTCCTTAATTGCCTGGCAGGCCCTCCTGTGGCTCTCCAGGGCAAACGCGTCCTGCTCCTGCCTGGTCACGCCAAATTTTCTGGCCACATTCTCTGCTGTGATGCCATTGTGGTTTCCGTCCAGAGGCCAGGTCAGAATGTCGATGACCCCGTCCTCAAAAATTTTATGGCCCATTCTGGCTCCCCAGCGGGCGTCTTTTACATAATAGGGAAGCTGAGAGATATTCTCTGTGCCTCCGGCCACCACCACCTCTGCCCGGCCGGTCTGAATCTCCATGACTGCTTCCGCCACGGCCTGGAGACCGGAACCACACTGTCTGTTGACCGAATAGGCACAGGTCTCTTTGGGAAGTCCAGCCTTTAAACTTACCGCCCTCGCGATAAATCCGTTTTCCGCGATCTCTCCCACCTGGCCAATGACGCATTCATCCACAGCCGCAGGATCAATCCCGGCCCGCTTCACCGCTTCCTTTACCACCATGGCGCCCATCTCAATAGCTGATAGGGTTTTTAAGCTGCCCCCAAAGCTCCCAACCGGAAGCCTCACGCCGCTTACAATCACTGCCTCTTTCATGGTTTTCCTCCTCTCAGCCAACTTTATTTCCGTTCTCGTCATACCGGTAGAAGCCTTGGCCCGATTTCTTTCCCAGGCGGCCTGCTTTCACCATGTTCTCAAGCAGAGGGCAGGGTCTGTATTTGCTGTCGGAAAAACCGCTGTACAACCCCTTCATGGTTCCAAGCATGATATCCACCCCCACAAAATCTGTCAGCTCCAGAGGGCCCATGGGGAAATTGCAGCCAAGCTTCATGGCATTGTCCACATCCTCCGGTTTGCAGCCTTCCATGACCATGAAAGCAGCCTCATTCTGCATGGGGACCAAAATCCTGTTTACCATAAATCCGGGCAGCTCCGGCGCATCCACCGTGGTCTTTCCAATCTGCTTTGCAATCTCTTTCATGGTCTCGTAGGTTTTATCGTCCGTCGCGATGCCGCGGATCAGTTCAAGAAGCTTCATCACAGGCGCCGGATAAAAGAAATGGGCGCCCATCACTTTGTTGGGCCGTTTTGTGGCCGCCGCGATCTCAGAAATACTTAACCCTGAGGTATTGGATACCAAAATGGAATCTGGATCGGCCAGGCCGTCCACTGTGGCAAACACGCTTTTTTTCAGCTCCATATTTTCCGGGACTGCCTCTACAATCAGAGCCGCCCCCTTCACGTCCTCCATATTCCCAGAGTAGGTCAGCCTTCCCAGAATTTTCTTCTTCTCCTCTTCTGTCAGCTTTCCCTTTGCCACCTTTTTCTCAAACAGCCTCGCCACATTGGCCCCGGCCTTCTCCAATGAGGCCGGAAAGGTATCTATATTGGTCACTTCATATCCTGCCTGCGCAAAGGTCTGGGCGATACCGCTTCCCATCAGACCTGCGCCTATGACTGCAACTTTCATCTTTTCTGCTCCCTTTCTGCCAGATTCTTATTTGCCAAGATACCCTCCGTCAACCGGAATGATCGCCCCTGAAATATACGCAGATGCATCCGAGGCCAAGAAAACAGCGGTCCCTTCCAGATCCTCTGGAAGTCCCCAGCGGCCCATGGGAATCCGTCCGGTAATTTCCTCATAGCCTTTCGGGTTGACTTCTTTCATATTTTCCGTCAGCTTGGTGACCATATATCCAGGTGCGATCGCATTGACAGCCACGCCCCTGCCCGCCCATTCATTGGAAAGGGCTTTGGTAAGCTGGGCCACGCCGCCCTTGCTGGCCGAGTAAGCGGGTATCATGGTGCTGCCAAAGAAGGAACACATGGAAGCAATGTTGATGATTTTTCCATGGCCCTGCGCCAGCATCTTCCGTCCCACCTTCTGGGCCATGAAAAATACAGAAGAAAGGTTGATTTTTATAATACTCTCCCACCGGTCTGCAGGAAAATCCTCCGCCCTGCAGCGGAACTGAATTCCCGCGCCGTTTAATAAAATGTCAATGTGTCCGCCCAGCTTTTCGGCGCATTCATCCACCAGCTTCTCCAGGTGTTCTGTATCCGTCAGATCTCCCTTGGCCCAGTACACAGGAGCTTCCGCTGTATGCATTTTGGATGCGGCCTCTTTCACTTTATCGCTCACATCCACCAGCACCACTGTGGCGCCTGCCTCATGATAGGCTCTGGCAATCCCGTTGCAGAGCCCCTGGGCTCCTCCGGTCACCACTGCTGTTTTCCCTTTCAGACTGAAATTTACCATATCGTACCTCCTCCTGAATCCAACAATTTTTTATTTTTTCAGCATTGCAAATACTTCGTCAAACACATCCAGCGTATACTTCACATCCTCCTCCGTATGGGCTGCACACACATAGCTGCGGCCGCGAAGGGGATGGAGCCTCACACCTCTTGCAAGAGACTCTTTATAGACCACCTGATAAGCCTGCTTATCCACCATATGGTAGCTGTCGCGCAGATCGGAAAGGGGCTTTCCGCTTCCAAACTGGAGCAGCCAGATGGAGCCCACGTTCTTGCAGTAGATGTTCAGGCCGTATTTCCCTGCAATCTCGTATGTACCGTTTACGATCATCTGCGTGATCCGGTTCATGTTCTCATACACGCCAGGTCTTCCAAGCTGGTCCAGGGTGCTGAGGGAAGCTGCCACAGAGATGGGATTGGCATTGAAGGTACCAGAAGCATTCAGGTTGGCATCCATGATCTCGGCCTTTCCTGCAATACAGGACATGGGGAATCCGCCTGCGATGGCCTTTGCAAAGGTGGCCAGATCTGGAGTCACTCCGAAATATTCCTGTGCCCCGCCTCTGGCGATGCGGAATCCTGTGATAACTTCGTCAAAAATCAGAAGGATTCCGTTCTTCTCGGTGATCTCACGGAGCCCTTCCAAGAATCCAGGCCTTGGAAGGGTCAGCTCCGAATTGCAAATAAAAGGCTCTGTAATGATGGCTGCAATGTTGTTCCCTTCTCTCCTGACAGTCTCCTTCACAAGCTCCAGGTCATTCCAGGGCAGGATGATCACATTGTCTGAGGCGGCCCGGCGCTGTCCCATGCTGTGGAGGATTCTCCAGGGGCGGTTTCTGGGCCCAAGGGCTGCTTCTGTGTCAGAGCTGCAGCTGACTCTCAGTTCTTCTCCCCATCCGTGGTAATGGCCTTCAAATTTAATGATCTTTTCTTTTCCAGTATACGCTCTGGCTGTCTGCACTGCATGCATGTCTGCCTCTGTTCCGGTGCTCTCAAAGCTGACCCGCTCGGCACAGGGAATAATGTTCACCAGCTTCTCGCAGAGCCTGGTAAGAGGCTTTGTGGGCGCCGCATAATGGGAGCCCAGGGCAAGCTGGGCGCTCACGGCCGCATTCAGCTCCTCATTGGCATAGCCCAGAATCATAGGTCCAAAGCCTCCCATATAGTCCACATACATGTTTCCGTCCACGTCGTAAAGGCGGGAACCTTTTGCGTGGTCGATAAAAATGGGATACTCCTCATACGGGGATTTGTGGAGGGTACTGGCCACACCGTTTGTGAGATATTTTTTGTTGATCTGATACAATTCTTTCGAACGTTTCGTCTGATAGGTCTGCATGCTCTTTCTCCTTTTTATTTATTTTGCGTATTTTCATTTATCATCTGACACGATTATAGACTTTTTTCTATCTTCTTGTCAAGTTATATTGTGATATATTTTCATATTTTTATCTATTTTATGCTATTTTTGATTTATAAAATTGTATTATTTTCATATTTTTATAAAAATAGTTTCAGGATTTTAAAAATGATTCCACTTGCTATATTTTCATTTTTAGACTATAATGCATTTATAACTGGATTCGGAAAGGATCAAACTATGACGAGAGAGACAGATATTTTATGGACGGAGATCACAGATTTCCCGGAGGGCTGGGGAATCAGACGGCATGCCCACAAAAATTACTATCATTTGTTTTATTTTGTCCGGGGAACCGGTGTGTTCCTGATCGGAGAAAAAAAATACGACATCCTTCCGGGAAGCTGTTTCCTGCTTCCTCCAGGTGTCGTACACGGACTGGAAGATTCTGCCAACAAGGAGCTTCTGTCCTATGAGATTAAATTTGTCCTCCATGACGAAACACTTTGCGGTCAGCTTGGCGCTGCTCTTGTCCGCTCTGATCAAGGAGATTTCTTTCAGGTCTGTGTAGCGGCTGTACACAAAAACGGATTGTCCCATCAGGCAGGCAGGCGCAATACGGCAAACCATTTCCTCTGTGCCCTCCTTGCCAGGCTGGCGGAAGGGCAGACCGCGCCAGAACAGAAAAATTCCGAACTGATTGACACCAGCGCTTATTCTGCCCCCACTGTTCAGATTATCGCCTACATTGAGTCCAATTATATGCATCACATCTATCTGGACGATATCGCAGAACATGTGGAGTACAACCGCAACTATATGTGCTCCCTGTTTAAAACGGACACCAATCTCACTGTGGTCGACTACCTGAACTATGTCCGGATCCGGAAGGCCTGTGAATATATCCTTTACAGTGACATCGGATTCTCCCAGATCTGTTATCGGGTAGGCTTTTTAAATTTAAGCCATTTTAACCGCACTTTCAAAAAACTGGTGGGCGCCACCCCAAGCGCCTACAGCAAAATGGTGGATATTGACGACAATAATCTGTTTGTGAAGGGGGAATCTTCCCATTTCCCCACTCTGGAAAAGGCGATCGAGGCGCTTAAAGCGGGGGATAGCTGAAACTGTCCGCGATCTTTGCAGGCCTCACACAGAGGATAAAGTTTCCCACATGGCATGTCCATCATACGATAAAAGAGACTCCGAGTATTCTATCTCAGAGTCTCTTGTTCCTTTATGCTATTTCAGACATTTTTATGAATCGCTCCTGCGCCTCCAAAGATATTTCGCTCCCGCCTCTTAGCAAAGCGCCTGCTCAAATACCTTAAGTAGCTGCTCTTTATGAAAAGGTTTGTCCACAAAGCCTTTTGCGCCGATGGACTTGGCCCTCTCAAATGTGTCGTCGTATGCCAGGGAGGAAACCATGACAATCCTCGCATCCGGATGTTTTTTCAGAATAACTTCGGAAGCATCCAGTCCGTCCATCCCCTGCATGATAATATCCATGGTCACCAGGTCAGGCTTCACTTCCTCATACTGGGCAATCGCGTCCTCCCCACTTCGGCAATAGGCCGCAATCTCATAATCCGTCCCCTTCAAAACGTCTTCCAGCTGAACCCGTACCAACCGGGAATCATCTACCACCATAATCCGTTTGCTCATTTTTTATGCCTCCTTCTCTCACTCTTTCCCTGAAGTAACACCATCCCCGTCAGAACAGGGGACATGATGGATAAACTGCACGCCTCCAAAGTGTTCGTTGGAATAGGTAAGTATGAATTGTATCTCCCGTCCCTCAGGCTCATAACGCCCGTGGTAAAATACCGGCGGGCTGAAATGGGCCGGAATCTGCGTGGCCTGGAACATGGCCCTGGCTATCCTGCCGCACAGTACATTGAAATACTCTTTGCTGAACTCTTCGAGATCTTCGGGGCTGACCGACTCCTCATGAAAAGAATTACTTGCCATACGGTACAAAAGCCCCGTATCGGCACAAAGCGTAAGACTGGTGTGAAACCCTTTATCAAAAGTAATCTGGACGGTACAGAGATCTTCACCGGGGGATTGATTCCCTTGATGCAGGCGCACGCCTGCGGTACACTCTGTCACATCCTGGACCGCCTCGTCCAAAATTCTCTCAAGTTCCTCCTTCGTCATGGCAGTATTCATTCCATATATCTCCTTTCTTACGACTCTCCGTCTTCTTTTTCTTCCAGCTCGAAGACCCGGCTGATTCTTTTATGCAGTTCTGTGGAAGAAAAGGGTTTCAGAAGATAATCGCAGATTCCCAGCCTGCTGCTCTCCAAAACTGCCTCCTTCGTCTCCACGCCGGTAAGCATGATCACCGGTATATCCCCGCATTCTTCCATACTGCGGATTTGCCTCAGCGTCTCAATGCCGTCTTGCTGCGCCATTTGAATGTCCAAAAGAATCAGATCCGGCTTCTCCAGCTCCAGATACCGCAAAGCCCGTACCCCTGAATTGACCGTGACCACCTCATAATCATTCCGCAGAATACTGGAAATCCGCGTTAAGACAATCGCACTGTCGTCCACTGCTAAAATGCATCTTTTTAAACGCTCCTCTATTTGGCTCATTTGCCCTCTTCCCCCTTTTCTAGCATGCCAAGTAACTGACTCAGTCTTTCTTCCGCATTGTCGTCCTCATATAATCTCAGCTGTTCCCGTATTCCTAAAAGGCAGTCCGCCACATCTTTTGGCAGCTCATGCGCCAGCATTGCCTCCACCCTTTCCGCACATTTTTGAGACCGAAAATGTTTGAGCTCTTCCAAAGCCGCCGTCGTCTGTCCTTTCAGCTCCTCCAGTGGAAGACAGGGAAGCTTTTCTTTCCCTCCGTCTTCCTTTCTGTGGCACTCCAGAAATTGTCCGATATTTACCAAAAGGGTCTCATATTCCGCCAACATCAGCGGAAATTCCCTCTCGATCAACTCGGTGTCTCCCTGTACAGCGGCATTCTCCTGTGTACGGGCCATGGCTGAAACCTTCATGGCCCCAATATTGGCGGAGGCGCTCTTTAATCCATGCACCTCGATCTGATAGCGTAAAAGATCGGTCTCCACAACGTCACACAAAAGTTCTGTCTTTCGTTTGCCGTCGATGCAGTAAAGTTCCAGAAGTTCGACAAAGCCCTTTTCATCACCGGAATAGTACTGTGTTGCAGCTTCCATATCCACGCCGTCAATCTGAAACGTTGCCGGGTTTAAGGGCTTCGCTTCCTCCTCCCTCTCTTCTGTCTGCCTGTATTTCTCCGGAACCCAGCGCAGCAGAAGCTTGTTCAGTTCCACCCTGTCAAGGGGCTTCGCAATAAAATCCTGAAAGCCACGCTCCATGAAGCGTTCCCGCATGCCTTCCATAGCATTGGCTGTCAAGGCGATGATCGCCGGGGCAGTCCCGTTTTCGCCACAGTCCCTTCGAATGATTTCCGCCGCCTCGACACCGTCCATGTCAGGCATCATGTGATCCATGAATATGAGGTCGTACCGTTCAGCCTGCACCAGATTGATGGCCTCCGGCCCGCTTCCAGCCTCAGTCAGATCAAAAGCATAATTTTTCAAAAAGCTTCTAGCCACCTTGCGGTTGACCACATTGTCATCGACAATCAGCACTTTAAAGCCGGGCGCAGCAAACATATCCGTAGTTTTCTGTTCCTCCTGAGGAATCTCCGGCATCTGAGAGACAGGCCGTCTGTCTACGATCTTTTGGGGAATGGTGATCGTAACCCTCGTCCCTTTCCCATAGATGCTCTTCACGTCAATGGTGCCACCCATCAGTTCCACCAAATGCTTCACGATGGCAAGCCCCAGCCCGGTACCCTCCACGCTCCGGTTCCTTTTGGAATCCAACTGTCTAAAATCTTCGAAAATATTGTTAAGATCTTCCTCTTTAATGCCGCACCCGGTATCTTCCACATAGAACGTAAGCAGTTCTTCATCTTCATTCTTTCCTGGTTTTCCGGTAATATAGGCGCGTACATAGCCTTTCTTTGTAAATTTGATCGCATTGCTGAGTATGTTGAGCAGGATCTGTTTGATTCTGCCGTCATCTCCGTGGTAGCGGCAGGGGATCGTCTCATCACACTCATACTTTAAGATCAGCCCCTGCTGGGAAGCCACCATATCCATCATTCCCAGGATTTCGTCCACCATCACTTTTATGTAATAATTCACATTCACCAATTCCATTTTGCCTGCTTCCACCTTGGACAGATCCAAAATATCATTGATGATTGTCAACAGATTTTTAGCTGCGGTCTGCACATCTTTGGCATAGCCATAGATCTCCGTATCCCCGCACTCTTCCATAATGATATCATTCAACCCGATGATGGCGTTCATCGGAGTCCGTATCTCATGTGACATGTTTGCGAGGAATTCACTTTTTGCAATACTTGCTTTCTCTGCCTGACGCCGTACCCGCTTGATCTCGTTGATATATGCCTTGATGTCGGTCATATCAAGAATCAGGATGACACAGCCCTGTATCTTGCCGTTTTCATCTATAATATGCTTGCTGTGACTTTCATAGTGCTGCCCTCCGATGGAAAAGCTCTGGGGAATGTCCTCGTTTAACATCTCCTCGCGAAACCCTTCCACGCTCCGGATATTCTCTCCCCGCTCATAGATGGACAGAGTGGTGAAGATATTTGCCGCCGCCCTGTTATAGCTGACCAGCCTGTCATGAGAGTCCAGGGCGATCACACCGTCCCCCATGCTCTCCAAAACTTTTTCCGCCGCCAGATGGCGAAAGTCATAATTCCGGCGGCTCCAGACCACGATGACCACCATGGACATGGAAAGCGTCAGTGTTATCGGCGTGAAATCAAATACGACCACCAGCTTGAAAACGTAAGCGCTCAGCATGACGACCGGCAGGGTGGAAATTGCGAGAATTGTCCAATACTGACGGTTGGACTGCCGGTCCGAATGTTTATGAATCGCCCGCAGCAATGTACAAATACATAAGACATAGGGAAGGATAATATGGGCGACTGTAAAAAACAGATACAGCGGACCATAGCTGAGACTGATATGATAAAAACCGTCCATGCTCTCCACCCACTGGACTTCCCGATAGAAAAGGCCGTTCCAGTTACAAATGACCGCAGGCAGAGATAAGAAGCTGACTACGCCGAGACTTCTTAAAAGTACTTTTGGCGGAGAAATATAACAATAGACATAAATAAACCAGCAGTAGCATAACGGCGTAAAAGCAGACCCCATTTTTTCCATCGTCACCGCTGTCATGGCCGCCTCCACCGTAGGGGCAAGCAGTTCCAACAGGTACCCAAGATTCTGCACCAGTGAACCGCACATGGTTATGATTAACAGTTTCTGTTCTCTGGCCCCTTCCCCGTTCAGCAGAAGAACTAAAGCCACGGCCGTCAAACAGATACCAAAACACTCCAATGCGATGACAAAATTTACCATATCGCCTTTCCTCCCACTTACGACTTCATCTGCTGCCGCGACAGATTTCCATCCATTTTTGCAGACATGCACCGGCCTCACAGGCATAGGGTAAATGCCGCCAGATCTTCCATGCTAAAAATACAATAAATTTGAACTAATGTCAAGAAATTTGCCTGACCCTCTTTGACTTTCTGATGGAAGGTTCCTATCTAAATATCTATAAAAAACTATCCCATTTTCAGAAACTAAGCGGGTAATCGCAAGGATTCTCCTTTTTTATGGCGCAAAATTCATAGTACATTCTGATACTATCGAATATAATACGAGTATCAACTCAAATTCATCAACAAAAGGAGTGTTACACATGAAAATTTGCTACAATGAGACTTTAGATGCTTCCAATTTGCTACAAGATATGGAATTGTGCAAAAAATACGGATATGACCAGATTGAGATTCGCATCGAATACCTACAGGAGTATCTGAAGAGCCACAGCACTCAGGAATTGAAAGACGCGCTAAAGCAGCACAGACTGACCCCTCTGGCTTTCAATTCTGTTGACAACATCAATTTCTGCACACCCAAACAGTGGGATGAGCTTCTAGAACGTTTTCTCTTTGCCTGCAGAATGTGCCAGGAGCTTGAAAATCCCTATATCGTCGTGGTTCCTACGGAGGATGCTTCTCTGGCCGAAAAAAATTTTCAAGAAATTTTTCGGGACAGTGTAGATGTCTTGCGGATCCTCTCTGGAATTGCCGCCCCTTACGGTGCCAGTCTGGCCTTTGAGCCTATCGGGAACAGAAGGTGGTGTGTCCAGAGCATCAGGCAGGCCGCCGAGATCGTTCAGGCTGTAGATCGGGACAATGTGGGCCTCACTCTGGATGCTATGAACCTGTACTGCCACTGTGGCTTGGCTGACATGGCGGATCTATATAAAATCCCAGCCGGAAAAATCTTTGTGTTCCACATCAACGATTCCATGGAGCTTCCCCTTGGGGAACTAGAGCCGGAACAGCACCGCATTCATCCGGGGGACGGTGTCATTCCCCTAAAAGAATTCTGCCGGACTCTCGTGGTGGTCGGATACAAAGGGCCTGCCTCCCTAGAATTGTTCAACCCCGCTTTTTCCGTCCAGAATCCAGAGGATGTGATCCGGGAAGGTAGCCAAAAAACAAAAAAGCTTCTTGAAACGATTTGAAACAAAATGAAATGGACATAAATATATATGAAACAAAAACAAAATAATAAAATATAAATATAAATCAAAAAAAATCAAACATTTTTCAAAGGAGGAACCTAATGAAGAACAGAAAAACCACCAAAAACCGGATGAAAACCTTATCCATTGCTGTGACACTACTCTTTCTTGTCTCGGTCTTTTTAAACGGCTGTGGCAAAGGTCAGACAAAATTTTCTTCTGCTGCTCCTGGTCAGACAGATGTCCCGAAAACTGCAGATGCCGCAAAGGAACCCCAAAATAGTACTCCTATGGGGGACGGCTACAGCATCACATTTGTCCTCAACAACCGGGACGAGTTCACCAATACTTTAGCCGACGGCATGCAGGCGAAGGCCAATGAACTGAAAGTGGAGCTCTCCATGCAGGATGCTGCCAATGATACAGGGAAGCTGATTCAGTTTGTGGAGACTGCGAAAAATGCAGGCGAGGATGCGGTTGTGGTCTTTCCCATCGACAGCGAGACGATTCCGACCATCATTGAAGCAGCCGGAGACATGCCGGTTGTCTTTGTGAACCGTGCGCCGGATGATCTCGGATACCTGACCGGAAAATCTGCCTATGTCGGTTCTGAAGAATGGGAAGCCGGTTATTTCCAGGGAGAATACCTCACAGAATATTTTAAAGAACGGGATATTGACGTGGTAAAGCCAATCATGCTTCTTGGCCCTATCGGTGCGGAGAATACCACCAAGCGGACCGAATCCGTCAAACAGGCCATGATCGACGGCGGCCTTACGGTAGAGGTTGTGGTGGAACTTGGGTGCCAGTGGGACAGGGAGACCGCCATCACCAAGATCTCTCCTCTTCTAAACACTGCAGACTATAACTGCATCATTGCCAATGGGGACACCATGGCCTGCGGCGCGGTGGAGGCTTTAATCTCCGCAAATCTGGACCCTGCTGAGATTCCCATTGTCGGGATCAATGCGGACAATGATGCTAGGGCCTGTGTAAAAAGCGGCGCCATGAAAATGACGGTATTCCAGGATGCGGCAGGCCAGGGTTCTGGCGCCCTGTCGGTGGCAGTGAACATGATTCAGGGGAAAGAACTCAGCGACGGCACTGGCTATGAGGCTGACACAAAGTATTCCAATGTGATCTGGGTTCCCTTTGAGCCGGTCACCATAGACAATGTGCAGGATTATGAATAGGACAATTCGTAGAACACACAGGCATGGGCAGAAAGTGTTGTGTCAATAACGACCTCTCCTGCTGTGTCCTGTTCGCTCACCCAAAGCCCCCAGGAAGCTAATGCTTTCAAATGTACAATTTCTTCTCTCTCCAGATACTTCGGTTTCCCCATTCTGACCCACTCGTCAAAGGAAGAACCCTTCTCCCGGTCCACCGAATATTTTCGGATCCGGCAGAAGGTTCCTTCCTTCCTTCGGATTCGAATCTGATATCTTCTGTCTGCTCGTTTCAAAAAAATATCATAAGCTCTGTCCACATGGATGGGAGTCTGGTTGCAAAAGCGGTACATATCCCCATAGTGTACATAATGATAGAGCAGGATCTGGATTTTATGGTCCCTTCTGGTGACAAAATACCCGTCCCCGGCTGCAATGAAGGTATCCCCCAGCTTTCGAAGAAGCCTCATGGCGTTCCAGCCCGCTTTCGGAATTCCGTTATAGGTAATTAGGCTGCTCCCTCCGAAATAGGCCAGACTTCCGTCTGGCAGACGCTCCTCAATAAAATCTGTGAGCAGCCAGTAACCGAATGCCTCCACCCTGTCATAATTTTCGCAGATATCTTTTACCAGCCAGGCCGCCTTATAACAGGTATCGTTGGCTACATCCCTCTGCCAGATGGAAGCATTCCATTCCTCAAACCAAATCTTCCTGTCTGAAAGCTGATATTTTGCAAGAATTTTTTCAGCTTTTTTGAGCAGGTTCCGGCTGTAATGTGTATCAGAGCTTATGGTGACCGGCGACAGTTTTCTTAAAAGGATAGGATTTACCGGCTCTTCCTTTCTCACATATTCCACAGGAAAATTCTGGATACAGAAAAAATCTGGCACACAGCTTTTCTCTATGCCAAATTCCACAAATTCTTGAAACTCCTCCACTTCCAGAATCAGGCTGGAATGTCCCCCAAAGCCTCCCACCATAAGTGACGGACAGACAGATTTCACTGCCTGGAAGCTGGCGGCATAGTGGTTCAGATAATCCTCTCCACTCAGATACCCCTGAAGCTTCAGCTCACTTCCTCCCACCGTAAAACGCCAGGTAAGGACAGAAGACTTTCCGTAGCGCGCTAGGACATGTTCAAGAAAATAGCGGATCAGAGCGCACCATTTCTCCTCATCCTTCACCCTGGAAAAATAGGTTTCTCTCTCAAGGACCCGCAGGGGGCGGACAGCAAGTGATTTCGGTACATAACCAAACTCAATAAAAGGCTTCAGGCCAATAGCCAAAAGGAAATCAAAAAGCATGTCCACAAAAATAAAATTGGGATTCAGCTCTCCGTTTCCGTCTTCTGCAAACACATGCATATCCTCGTCAAAAATCCCATGAAACCGAACAAATTCGAATCCTACCTCTTGCTGTGCAAGCCTCAGCTGCCTCTGTACTGCTTCCACTAGTCCATCCCTGGCGTAACCGATGTTTATAAGCCGCCGCCAGGTATGGAGGAGCGGGCGGCCTTTTTCATCTGCGTCGATCACCAGTTCCCTTCTCTCTGTCCCAGGGCCTTTTCCTTCCGGTTCCACATCCGCATAGGACAAAAGTTCTGTCAAATCCAGCCCTTCTTCCTGCAAAAAGACGGGGACTTGCTTCTCCTTTCGGCGTAGACTCTCCCGGTACTGTTTTGGCATCATACCGAACTGCTGGAAAAAATTTTTGTTCAGTGCATTAGGTCAGTTTACAAGAGACTACACGCAGACCGTGAAACGGGCTGCTGACAACAAACGGCGCTATGCTCCCGGCAAGGGGCATAGCGCCGTTTTGTTGTGGGGGTATCCAAAGGGGGCGTAGCCCCTTTTGGCACACG
>JAAWBT010000080.1 GCA_022792835.1 Lachnospiraceae bacterium
CCAGGCAGCCTGGAATTTACAACAGGAGCATCCTCTGGTTCATTATCATATTTACAGTGGTGATGCCGAGCGTGTCATGGAACTGCTGGATAAAGGGTTGATTGATTTCGGGCTTTTGGTCGGGCCAGTGGATGTAAATAAATATGATTATATGAGACTTCCGTTTAAAGATACATGGGGAGTTTTGATGAGAAAAGACAGTCCTTTAGCAGAAAAGGAAATGATTATCGCAGAAGATCTGTGGGATAAGCCGCTTATTATTTCCCATCAGACATCCATCAACAGTGAGATGTTCTTATGGTTAAAGACAGACTTATCAAGACTGAATATTGTTGCTACTTATGACCTGATCTATAATGCCTCCTGGTTTGTCAGAAAGGGGATCGGTTATGTGATTGCTTTAGATAAAATAATTAATACTACTGGTAATAGTTCCCTTTGTTTTCGCCCTCTTTTTCCGGCTTTGGAGGCAGGACTATGTATTGTATGGAAAAAATATCAGGTGTTTTCGAGGGCTTCCAATGCTTTTCTTAACAAGCTGAAGAAAGAGCTGGAATGTCTTGAACCCTTGTAAATATTTGTAAAACATTTGTTTTATAGAAATTTGCCGGGGTGTGTCATCGTTTCTTGTAAGATTTTGGTCCGGATCGGTACTATATAGGTGAAAGGGGGAGTGATTTTGGAAGATGAAAGGATTGTGGAATTATTTTTTGACCGTTCAGAGGAGGCCGTCGCAGCGCTTTTGGAAAAATACGGAGCCCAGTGCAGGAAGATGGCAGGTAATATCCTGGGAGATGCCAGGGATGCAGAGGAGTGTGTGAATGAGGCTTATCTTGGGGTCTGGAATACAATTCCGCCGAAGCGGCCAAAGTCGCTGTCTGCCTATCTGCTTAAGAAGGATGCATTCCTTTTGGGGGAAAGGTGGAGGATGAGGTTTTGGCCGGGGAGCTTGCAGGGCTGCTCAATGGATTTGTGAAAACCTTGAGGAGAGAAGACAGGATTTTATTTGTGTGCCGTTATTGGCACTCAGATTCTGTTTTAGAGCTCGCGAAAAGGTTTGGGATGAGCAGCAACCAGGTGTCTGTGCGGCTTTCGAGGATCCGGGACAGACTGAGAAAGTTTTTGAAGAAAGAGGGGTACTTTTTATGAAGAGAGAAGAAAAGAGGAGGGCGATTTCCAGGGCGGTGGGCGAGATTGACAGCAGATATCTTGAGGAGGCAGAACAGTACAGGGGCGGTGGGAAAAAGGCAGTTCATGGGAGAGGACCAGCTATTTTAGCGGCAGCGGCGGCGGTTTTTCTGAGTGTGCTGGCTGGAGGCGTGAGCATGCTGCCCCGTGGGGATCATGCAGTGGTGTACGCCTATAGTTATGGGACAGACGAGAAGCTTACGAAGGCGGGAGTCCTGCTCCATACGGGGACGGTCGCCGAAGGCGGGGAACAGACAGGGCATCCACTGATGTTTTATCTTTCCGGAGAGAATATTGAGCATGTGCGGTTTTCCTGTAAAAATCAAGAGCTGGTATTCACGGACTGGACAGAAAAAAGAGACGAATACGGACCTGCAAAGAATTTTACGGTTCCTTATGGGGCAGATAAGGAAGAATACCGATATCTGACCATTGACTGGGAACCAGGAGAAACCATCCGAAGACTCCACGAGGGCTGCACCATTGCAGAGCTTAAAGAGGAGCTTAAAGAGGATCTGATCGTCATGGAGATCACTTTTGCAGATGGAAAACAGGCGGTGAAAGCCATCCAGGTGTCGCTTCTTGCGGACGGAACTTTTTTTGCGGCCTTTGACGATTATGAGATCAGGCCATCCGATTCCTTTGTGGAACGGGAGGATGCGCTTACGCTCAAAGAGCAGTCACAAACCCAGATTTCCAGGCTGCAGAAAGGGGAAGAACCGGAAAATCTTGGGGAAAATGGGACGGAAAGGGGAGCAGAGACTATGGGAGAAGAAGGAGAAAGGGAGGCAGCCAGGAAGAAGGCGGAGGAATATTATGGAGGAACGGTTTTTGAGGTGGTCTCCATGAGGGAAAAGAGCGTTTCAGAGACAGAGATACAATTTGAAGTTTCTGTGAAGAAGGATGGGATTTTGCAGGAACCGTACCGTACCATACTCCTACAGAAAAAGGGAGAAAAATGGGAAGTGGTAAATGAGGGGTATTGACAAACAGACCTATGCGGGGTATGTTGTATGAGAAACCAGAGGATAGCGGAGGCAGAGGGAAAGGATGTTACTTGGAGTTGATTATTATCCGGAGCAATGGAATCCGTCTCTGATGGAAAAGGACATGGACACCATGGTGGAGATGGGCTGCAATGTGATCCGGGTCGGAGAGTTTGCCTGGCATTTGATGGAGAAAACGGAAGGGGAGTATGAGTTCTCTTTTTTTGATTCTGTCATAGCCATGGCGAAGAAAAAGGGGCTAAAGGTGATTCTGGGGACACCGACTGCGGCCATTCCGGCCTGGCTTGCCAGGAAGCATCCGGAGATTTTGTCGGAGTCTGAGGGCGGGAAAAAGCGGGTGTTTGGCGGCCGCCGCGTGTACTGCTTTAACAGTCCCATTATGTATGAGTACTCGGAGAAGATCATCCGGGCCATGGTATCTCATTACCGGGGGGAAGAGCAGGTGTCAGCCTGGCAGGTGGATAACGAGGTGGGCCATGAGGGCAGTGATATCTGCTATTGTCCCAGGTGTCATAAGGCTTTCCAGGGGTATCTGAGGGAGAAATTTGAGGGAGATATTGAGAAGCTGAATGAGACTTATGGCACGACCTTCTGGTCGCAGGAGTACAACAGTTTTGAGGAGATTCCTCTCCCGGAGGAGACCATTACCACTCACAATCCTGCCCTGCGTCTGGACTGGGAGAGGTTCCGAAGCAAGAGCATTGTGGATTTCATAGAGTTCCAGGTTGGCTTGATCCGGGAAATTGACCCAAAGGCAGTGGTTATCCATGACTTTCCCGGCGGCGGCCTTGATAAACATGTGGATTATTCTGAAGTGGCCAAGAAGCTAGATCTGGCGGCTTACAATAATTATCCTGTGTGGGGCGGCCAGAAAGAACCGGTTCCTCCCCATGAAATCGCTTTTGGGCTGGACTATATACGGGGACTGAAAAAGCGGAATTTCTGGGTCACCGAGGCTATTATGGGAGCTCAGGGGCACGATGTAACCGGTTTTCTGCCGAGGCCTGGCCAGGCGAAAATGTGGTCTTATCAGGCCATGGCCCATGGTTGTGAATCTCTGTTGTATTTCCGTTACCGGGGAGCGGCGAAGGGAGCGGAGCAGTTCTGTTATGGGATTCTGGACACAGACAATGTAAAGGGCCGGAAATTCCGGGAAGTACAGAGCTTTTTTGCGGATATCCGAATTTATGAGAAAGCCATGGAGGCTCCGATCAAAGGCCAGGTCGCCATTGTCTACGATTATGATTCTCTGGCTTCCTTCCGTATTCAGCGGCAGAGTCTTCTCCTCGACTGTCACAGAGAGATGAAAAAGCTGTACAAAGCCTTTTATGACAGGAATGTGCCGGTGGATGTGATTCCGGCCAAGACGGACATTTCTGGGTACAGGGTGGTAATTTTGCCGCAGATGATCCTCGCAAAACCAGCGTTTCAGAAGCGGGTGCGGGAGTTTGTCCGGGAGGGAGGCACTCTGGTACTTACTTACCGGAATGCGGTCAAAGATACAGACAACAATCTGCTTTTCGGAGAACGGGTTCCCGTGGGGTATGAGGATCTTGCAGGCGCAGCGGTGGTGGAGACGGAGAGTCTTCAGGAAGTCCGGGCTTTCCCGGTGGAAGGACAGGGAGCGTTTGAGGGAAAATCCGGTTATGGCGGGATTTTCCGGGACATGCTGGAGGTGGCAGATGCCGAAGTGCTCTATCATTACGGGGATACTTTTTACACAGAGTATGCGGCTGTGACCAGAAAGCGCTATGGAGGAGGCGCGGTATATTACCTGGGCTGTGCCCTGGATGAAAGGATTACCGCCGAAATTATGGAAACCATCCTGAAAGACAGCGGAGTCGAGATCATTCCTTCGGATGAGGGTGTGGAGGTGGCAGTCCGAGGCGGGGAGGAACAGCAGGTGCGGATGTGGATCAATCACAATGGTTTTTGGGCGGCAGCAGGAGATGTGAGGCTGGGGCCGTTTGAGTGCCGGGTTGAGGAAATAACAAGAGGAAGGTGATTTTTTATGAACAGGAAATGGAGTAAGGGATTTTTGGTGCTTTTTATGGCTGTGCTGACGGCCTTTATGGCGGCATGCGGCTCGTCCGAGCCGGAGAAAAGCGCTGAGAAGACGGTTGGCAGTCCGGAGGAATCCAGTCAGGAGAAGGAGGCTTTGTCTGGGTCAAAGATTGATATGTCTTTGAGCTTTGCCCAGGCTCACGATGCATTTACGACGACTCTTGCCAGGGAGGAGAACGACGACTATTCGATTCCGGCTCCGCCGGAAGGGCTTTTTGAACAGGTCTCTTACTCGTCTAAAGTGGGGGATCTGGCGGCTTATGTGTCCAGTGATCCTGGTGACGGTGAAAAGCATCCGATGATCATCTGGGTGGTCGGCGGCTGGGGAAACGGGATTGACGATTTTCCCTGGACCTATCCGGAGTGGGATAATGACCAGACAGGGTCTGCTTTCTGGCAGGCAGGGGTTCTGACCATGTATCCTTCCTTCCGGGGAGGAAACGGCAATCCAGGCAATTACGAGGCGCTGTTTGGAGAAGTAGACGACATTGTGTCTGCTTATGAGTATGCTGCCTCTCTGCCTTATGTGGATCCGGAACGGATTTATTTAGGCGGCCACAGCACCGGCGGAACCAGGGCTCTTTTGGCCTCTGAGTATACGGATAAATTCCGGGCTGTGTTCTGTTTCGGCCCGGTGGATGAAATCAAATACCACAATAACACGCAGTTTACCTTTGATATGGACAATGAGGATGAATATATCATGCGCTCTCCCATTCACTGGCTGGACGATATCAAAAGCCCCACGTTCCTGATCGAAGGGAGGGAGGGAAATTCGGAAAATCTGGAGCGGATGCTGGAGGAGTCGGAAAATGACAAACTGCACGGCTATGTCATCGAGGGGGCTGACCATTTTTCCACACTGGCGCCGCTCACGAGAGTTGTAGCTCAGAAGATTCTGGAGGATACTGGGGCGGAGTCGACGCTCTCCATAACACAGGAAGAGTTGGATGCGGCCATGACTCAGGAGCCGTCTGCACCGACGCCCGCCATGACGGTGCGCCGTCTGGAAGAGCTGGGCATGTCCTTCTCCTGCCCGTACCTGTGGGAAATTGCAGAAAATGAGGACGGGTCCGGCCTGAATCTGTACTCCCGCTATGAGGAGGAGAATCCCTGGGATCTGTCGGCCCTCTACATCACATCCTATACTTCGGAGGGTTCCGGTGATCTGCAGAGCTTTGGTGAGACGATGAAGGCGCAGGGTTTTGCGGTGAACGAGATCTCGGTGGGCGGTTATCCGGCCATAGACGCCTCTGCCTCCTCTCCGGGGGACGACGGCCAGATCTATTACCAGCGGTATGTGTCTATCCAGAATGACGCCGGTTATGTGGATTTTAATTTTATTACTTTTGAAGACTACAGGGAGGAAGCGGATCCTCTGTTCCAGAATGTGATTGACAGCATTGGTTTTGACAGTTAAAAGTAGCGAAAGCTTCTGTCTGCCCTACAAAAAAATGGGTATTCCCACAAAAAAGCGGTTTATCTGCCGGGTGGCCAAACAGGGAGACTCCCCTTATAATAAGTGCAGTGAATTCAAAGGAATTTATGCAACGATCACAGGTATAAGGAGGGTTTTATTATGGCATTGTCACTGGATTCGAAAATCAAGGAAATCATGAGATCAGAAGAGGGAAGAGCAGTCATGGAGAAATGGGCTCCCGGCTCCACTTCCAATCCCAGCATGAAGCTGGTGGGTGCGCTTACCTACCGCAAGCTTTTAAGCTACCCGGAGTCGGCTGAGGTGGCTGTACACGCCGATGAGATTGATGCGGACCTGAGGGCCTGTTCGAGATAGGGATGTAGCAGAAAATACAGAAAAGAGCGATTCTTTTAAGACCAAACTAATTAGAAAGCCCTGGCGGGGCTTTGTACAGGGAGGCTGAAAGAATCGCTTTTTTCTTGGTTTTTGCAATATTCGAGGGCCTTTTGATGTAACAAAATGTAAAGGCAGATATGGTGGTTTACGGAGAGTGCGTCCTTTCCGGGCGACGGTAGCGGTCGTGTATGATGGACTCAATATGGAGCGCCTTCAGGATGATCTGCAGCTGCAGCCGTTTGTCCGGGTCCTCCAAGTCAAAGGGAAGCTCCTGGGCGATCCGCCCCATCCGCTCGACGAGGGTACTCCGGTGGATAAAGAGTCGTCTGGCAGCTCTGGCGTAAGACATGTTTTCCTCCAAAAATACGGAAAGGGTCTTCAGGTAGGAAACCTCCGAATCCTGGTCATGTTCCAGAAGGGCACGGAACCCGGCGGGGAAATAGGCTTCCACGGGAAAGCCGCCGAAGGAATTCCCTACCATTTCCTGGAGGGCATAGTCGGAAAAGACGTAGAGATTCTGGCCGGGGGAATAGAGCCGTCCGTTTTCGATGGCGGCCTCGGCCTGGAAGTAATAGGTGCGAAGCATAAAAAGGTCGGAGAAATCATTGCTGATTCCGACACAGAGTTCCATTTCTTCCACCAGGGAGGAGAGTTTTTGTGCAGCCTCACCGGAAAGAGGCACCGTCCGATTCAGGCGGTTGGCGGGAATCAGTCCTAAAATGGTGGTGTTCTGTTCAAAAAAGGTGCTGTCCGGAAACAGAGATTCCATGACAGAGCAGAGATAGCCGACGGGAAGGGCGGAAAACTGTTTCAGGCAGTGGATGGAGATGCACAGCCAGCTCTCTTTGTAACGGGATGCTTTTAAAAGAAGCTTCTGGCTGGGGCCAAGGGGCAGTTCGTTCATCAGGTTCTGGAGGATTTTTTTAAGGGAGCCCCGCTCGTTGGCAAGGAGGCCGGGGGAAAGCTCTGCTGCCTTCTCGATCATGCGGGCCAGATGCTCCGCCAGCGCCTCCTCGCCGGGCACAAAGGGGCGGTGAGCCTCCTCAATATAGAGACAGCCCACGTATTCGTCCCCGGAGTCAAACAGGTTCACGCAGAGCACGTTCCCCTCGTCGAGCTCCATCTGGAAGGAACCGTGGGTGTCCATGCGGAGCTCTTTTTGTTTCAGGAAGGTCAAAAAGGCTTCTGGCTCCAGCTTGGCGTGGGGAAGATTCCAGCGGTCGTTTTTCCACCGATCTTGCTTGGTGAGGACACTGGCCACGTACTGGAAAGAGGAGTTGATGACCAGGATGGGGCGTTTTAGGACGGGATAGGAGCAGTCCAGAATATCTTGAATGGTGGGGGATTTGAGGAACAGGGACAGGAGACGGCTCTCCCAGAGATGGAAACGTCCGTAGATTTCCTGGAGTGTTTTGTAGACCTGGAAAAAGTCTACTTTCTTTCTGATGAGGAGTACAGTGGCGTGCTCCTTATAATAGGAAAGGCGGGAATGTTCCCCGATGCAGACTAACACCACGTTTTTTTCAATGGCGGGTCTGTGGGGAAGGTGTTCTGCGGTGGCCAGGTACACGTGATTGGACAAAAAGCGCAGGGTGTTGTCGATGTATAATTCCGGTTCTGCCAGGAGCAGTTTGGCACTGGCTTCCCCGTACATTGTGACGGTGTATCTCCGGTTTAGATGTTCCAGAAGAATGTGTGCGTTCAGCTCCATATTCCTTTCCCCCTTGTTGGTTTTATTGTAAAGAAAAAGTAGAGAAATGTCAAATGGTTCCCCGCATTTTTAATGGGCAGGGAAGGGAAAAAACCTGTAAACCGCAGGATTTCAAAATCGGAGCGGGGCATTCATAATGGAACAAAACATTTGGGAGTGGTTCGTCTCGGGATCACAGATGGTTTGTTATGAAGGAGGCTTTCTTATGGGTTTTGATGCAAATGCGGCAAACGTGGCCATGTTGAAAGGGTATGTGAAGGCCGCCAGGCCGATGGAGGAAATGTTCTCAGTGAAAGGAAAGGTGGCGGTGGTAACAGGGGCCACGTCCGGCCTTGGTTTTAACATTGCCCTCAGGCTTTTACAGGGCGGAGCAAAGGTAGTGATTGCCGGAAGCTCCCAGACTAAGGGGGATTATGCCCTTCCGATTTTCGAGGAGGCGGGCTTTGGGCCGGACCGGGTGTCTTTCTGCCTAACCAACGTGACGGAGGAAAGGGACATGGAGAACCTGGTAAAGACGGCAGACGAGAAATTTGGTTCCATTGACATTTTTGTGAACAGTGCGGCCATCTGGAGTTATGCTCATATTTATGACCTTCCGGCGGCGGAGTTCAGACGGGTGCTGGACGTCAATGTGAGCGGCGCATTTCTGGGGATCAAGCATATCAGCAAATACATGATCGAGCACAAGATCGAGGGGAAGATCACACTGATCTCCTCCAATGCGGCCTGGCTCCCCTATCCGGTGTTCGGCGGCTACCCTCATTATGCCTCCTCCAAGGGCGGCGTCAATTCTCTGGCCATCGAGGCGGCTAAGGAGTTAAAGCGGTTTGGGATTATGGTGAATGTGGTTGCGCCGGGCGGCATGGTGACGGCGGGGGCTTCCTCCAACATGTGCGCCAAAGAGCTTCCGGAGGAGAAGCAGGATGAATTTTATGAGGAACTGATGGTGTGGCAGAGCGATGCCCAGCAACCGGTGGATACGGTGGCCATTGTGGCTTACGCCATGAGTACGCCCATGTCTGACGGCATGACCGGCGAGGTGGTGACGGCCGACTGGGGCATGTCCCATAATATCGTGAAGTTCCAGCCCGCCATTGACCAGTATCCGGAAGAGGCAGAATAGAGAAGAAGGAGGAATTATGAGTAAGAAGATTGACGAGAGAATCCCCGCAAACAGCGGAGAAGGGGCTTATTTTAAAAATTATTATGGAATCCAGTCTCCCTGGAATAAGATTTATTCTTATCAGGAGGCGCTTCACTATGCCAGCAGGTTTGAATCGGTCCTCAGTGCCGCCACAGTCCAGGCCCTTAGGATCATGGTTCCGGATTATGCCGAGCGGGCGCAACTTATGTGCGAAGAGGCATATGCGAGGCTCTATGCCACAGGAAAATATTACGGCGACGACGACGGCTTTGGCATTCATCCTTTTTTCTGCGGCCAGTTTGCCGGAGCGCTCATCGGCGATAAGGGGGATGATGCTCTTTTGATGTGCGGCCGGTGTCAGGACTTTGGCACCTACCGGGCGGAGAAGGAGCTGGATGTCTGTGACTGGGATATCTGCGGCTCAGAACTTTGCCGGACCACCACCATGTCCCTGCAGGGACAGGCCAATGCGTCTGCAGAGCGCAGGAGGAAGGGACCGACCATGGATTATCTGATGGTGGAGGCCAAAGGATGCGGGGACCGTCACTGCCGTATCATCGCCGAATCCAGGGAGAAATATCCGGCGCCGCCCCATGCCCTCTGGGAGAGCTTTGGCCCGGCGGTGACGGACGAGTATAAGAAGGTGACAGAGGAAGAGGACTGTGTTTCCGAATCCATGATGTTTCGAGAGGAATGCAATTACCATTTTGTCAATGGGACCAACAATGAGACAGACTCCAGCAATCAGATGATCAACATGTCCACAGCGGCCTCCTTGTATATTCTGCCGGCCATTGCGGAGACGGTGAAGCGGGGCTATGTGACCAGGGAACAGGCGGACCACATCCTGAAGTGTGTCCTGGAAGCGGCCGGGAAAGCCTTGTTCGGCGAGCGTTATGCCATCAGGGCATGCCGGGAATGGCTGGGCGTTCCGGATTCCATCGGCGAGGACGGCCGGGTCATGGGCGGACTCATGGAAATGCTTTTGCAGTCTCTGGTCTGCAAATATGAGGTGGAAGCATTTAATAAGGAAGAAGTCGTTCTGGTCATCGACCGGGCCGGCCTGGAGATTACGGCCACCAAGGACGTGCCCGAGGCCCATCTTTGGATGTGGCAGGGTATGGTAAAGACGCTGGTCAATGTCCAGTGGTCTGTGTGGGAGGAGGATTCTCCCGCCGGGAAGATGCGGGTCAAGATTGCCAAAAAGATCGACAAATTCATGTAGGAGGGAGGGTGCCCAATGTATAAGAATATCTTTAAATATGACGAGATGAAGCGGGCGGAGCACATGGCGGTGCGTACCTGTGTGGGCTGGTATTTTTGGACCCATCAGATTTTGGAGATCACGGGGCCGGATGTGACGGCGTTTCTGGAATATATGTATCCCAATAAGGTGGGGAACCTGGCCGTGGGCAGGGACCGCTACACCACCATGCTTGACGAGCAGGGCGAGATCATCGACGATGTGGTCATTATGCGCCTGGCCGGGGACAAATACTGGGTGTCCACCTTGTTCGCCTCAAAGACTGACGACTGGTGGTATTACCATCAGGGGGATTTTGACGTGGACTGGATGGAGGTGACCGACGACTGGGCAATGTATGCCGTGCAGGGGCCAAAGTCCAAAGAGGTGGTGGAGAGGCTTGTGAAAGATTCAGTGGAGGAGCTTAAGTTCTTCGCTCACATGGACACAGAGATTGACGGGATTGCCTGCAAAATCAACCGGGGCGGCTTCACCGGGGAAAAGCTGGGTTATGAGATTTACGTGAACAAGGGGGACGGAGAAGCCCTGGAGGCGGTCCTTGCTCCTGCTGTGGAACAGGCGGGCGGCCGGGAGGTCACCGAGTTCCAGGTGATGGCCTGGACCCTCCCCACGGAAGCTGGCTTCTATTACATGCGGGATCTGGCCCATACCAATCCCTTTGAGGTGGGGCTTGCAGGGGGCATCGACTGGGAGAAGGACTTTATGGGAAAGGCCTCCCTTCTGAAAGTCAGGGAAGAGGGACCTGTCAGGGAGATGGTCGGCTTCGAGGTGCCGGAGGCAGACATCTATATTCGATCCAAACAGTACGGCGGCCCCGGCGAACCGGTTTTTGTGGACAATGAGGAAGTGGGCCGGGTCTCCAAGCTGGTCTATTCTTACGTGAAGGAAGTCAACAACGGCTATATCTTGGCAAAAAAGGATAAGCTCCGTGTGGGCGATAAAATCAAAATCCACGGCTACGATGCAGTGATCACGGAGCTTGGGTGGGTCTAAGGACAAAGTGGAAAAATTTGAAAAAAGGAGAGGTTAAAACGGCGCGGCCTTGGCCGCGCCGTTTTCCTGTGGGCAGCCCTTCCTCCATCACATGGGCAAATATATGATACTGGAGGATTCAAGACAGACAAGTACAGTTAAGATTGTCTGTGGTTATCCATTATGTTATACTGAATTCGTGTGATGGATGGAAGTGTACAGGGATTATATTCGGAGACTGGCCTATTGATCTGAGTTTCTGTATTTCCTGTGGACATAGTTGCAGAAACTTACAGGAAAATCCGGAGGAAAACACATGGAAAAACGGATCAAAAACCTGGTGGATCTTTATTTTGAGGACGTCCCCTACTCCCTGGAGGTCATAAAGGCCAGGGAGGTGATCGAGGCAGCCCTTTTTGGGGAATACAGAAGGTTTTTAAAGGAGCATCCTGAGGGGGAGGCTTTTGAGGAGGTTGTGGAGAGCTACGGGAAGCTGTCTTGCATGGCAGAACTTGTAGGCTACAAGGAAGAAGACGCCGTCCGCTGGCGAAAGGGGGGGACAGTAAAAGAATTTTCTCTGGTCCGGAAAGAGACGAAACGACAGCGGAGAAGAGTCTACGGGATTTCTTTTCTGTCGGCGGCCCTTCTCGGAGAGGTTTTTTGGCTGGTCTATGATCTGGTTACGGCGTCGTTTGCGGCAATTTTCGTTTTGGCCTACGGGGCGCTTCTTGCGGGCGGGGCGGCTCTGCTTTACAGGCGGTTCAAACGTCTGGAACGAGAATACGAGACGACGTCCTATGACACCAGGTCTTATCTGTATTTCCGCACTATGGCCGACCGGTACGGAAAGCGGCGGCTCAATGGGATCGCCCTTTTTACTGCGCTGCTTACCATATTTTTGATGGTGGAGTTTAGTTTCTTTATCTTCGGCAACTCCAAGGCCGCCGAGCTTCTGGAAAATCTGTTTTCTAATATGCTCCTGTTTGAGATTCCGGTCTATCTTGCTGTGAAGAACTATCTCTGCTTTCGTCTTGTTCAGGATCGGATCAAGTTTCCGGATGGGGAGATTTACCGGAAGCACCGAAAAGGTATGATCATCTTTTCTGTGATCTATTGGGTTTCGGCGGTGGCGCTTACGGCGGCTGCCAGAAGGTGGACCACATTTTCCGTCCATGTGCTTCTGGCGGAGGGGGTGCTGTTCGCAGTGCTGATCCTCTTTTACAACCTGGGGCTGCGAAAAGAGATCTCTTATCGGAATTTCGTGGTCAACACAAGGCGGGCGGCGGCTATTTTCTGTGGGGTTCTTCTGGTCTTAGGCTATGGATTTTTGCAGAGGGACACCTGGTACACCCAGCCTTACATCAATTCCCTTCCGGTGGTGCCCCATGACGAGCATAAGATTTCCTATCATGAAGAGACGGGAGTGTATACCATCACTGCCGACAAAGAGGATTTTAAAATTCTCCATCTGACGGATATCCATCTGGGCGGGAGCCTCTATTCCTATCGAAAGGATATGAAGGCCCTGAAAGCCGTCTATGCAGAACTTGAGTATGCCAGGCCGGACTTGGTGGTGGTCACCGGGGACATGTCTTTTCCACTTGGCGTCATGTCTCTCTCCTTCAATAATTCCGCCCCTGTGGGCCAGTTTGCCGCTTTTATGAGAAACGTGGATATTCCCTGGGCCTTTACTTACGGAAATCACGATGCGGAGGGAATTGCCACCCTCTCGGAAGGGGATCTGAATGAGCTTTACAAGTCGCTGTCCTATAAAACCTCCGGAAACCTGCTCTATCCCTACATCCAGCCGGAAATTACGGGCAGAAACAACCAGCTCATTGAGATCCGGAATCCGGACGGGACCTTGAACCAGGCCCTGTTCCTCATTGATTCCAACGCCTACACCGGCGAAGGCTTAAACGCCTACGATTACATACATGACGACCAGGTGGACTGGTACGAAAGAGAGGTAAAGCGGCTGAATGAGGAAGAAGGCCATACGGTCTCCTCCATGGCGTTTTTTCACATCCCTTTGCAGGAATACCGGACCGCCTACAAGCTTTATGAGGCAGGGAGCGACGAGGTGGCTTACTTTTTCGGGGAGAATAACGAAAAGGCGGCCGACAAGGTCTGCTGCTCTGATTCTCCCAGCAAATTATTTGATACCATGGTGTCTCTTGGAAGCACAAAGGCTGTGTTCTGCGGCCATGACCATTACAACAATATGTCTTTAGAGTATCGGGGGATCCGCCTCACCTACGGGATGAGCATCGACTATCTGGCCATGCCGGGAATCGAGAGGGATGAGACGCAGCGGGGGGCAGAGCTCATTACCCTGCACCCGGACAGTACCTGGGAACTTACGCAGATTCCGCTTTCCAAGATCACACAATAAACAGATACCTGTAACGGCTGAGATATCAGGAAAGGAGAGGTGAATCATGAGCGATATCATGGAATTTGTCGACAGAGAAGAGTTTCGGCAATGGCTTTCTGATCATTGTTTGTCTGAGGATGGTGTTTGGCTTGTGTTTGGCAAAGCGGGCGGACCGAAAACAATAAAAGCAGGAGAAGCGCTTGAAGAAGCGCTCTGCTTTGGATGGATTGACGGCCAGATGAAAAGTATTGACGATAAAACTTATAAAAAATATTTTTCTATGCGAAGAGACAAGAGCAAATGGTCGGAAAAAAATAAGGCGTTGGTTAAAAGCCTTGAAGAACGGGGACTGATGACTGATTTTGGCAGAAAGAAAATAGAGGAAGCTCAAAAAAACGGCCAGTGGTACGCTCCAAAGCCCACGGCAGTTACAGAGGAACAAATTGCCTGCGTGTTTGCACTGCTGGAAGGATATGAGCCTGCCTGTACGAATTTTCAAGCCATGCCCTTATCGGTGAAAAAAACCTATACGCGGGCGTATTTTGACGCAAAGACAGAAGCCGGGCGGGAAAAGAGGATCGCCTGGATGGTGGACAGGCTTAATAAAAATTTAAAACCGATGTAGCATAAAACGGATTATTTTATTCGTTATTTTTCGGATTTTAATTAAAACATTGACGGGATTGGCGGAAGGGAGTAGAATCATATCTATGTGAAAATGCTAAATGGCAATGAAGGGCAGGTTTTTTGAATGGGCAGGAGAATGCTGTTTGTTTTCAATCCTCTTTCCGGGAAAGCGCAGATCCGTACGAAATTGATGGATATTCTGGATATTTTTATCAAGGCTGGATATCAGGTGGAGATTCATGTTACTCAGAGGGCATTAGATGCCAGAAGAGTGGTGGAAGAACGCGGAAAAGACATGGATTTGATCGTGGGAAGTGGGGGAGACGGCACACTCAACGAGATGGTCTCCGGGATCATGGGCATGGAGAGAAAGCCCAAAATCGGCTATATCCCTGCAGGCACCACCAATGATTTTGCCGCCAGCCACAAGATTCCGCGGAATATGCTGCGGGCGGCGGAGAGTATTGTCATGGGAACTGCCTGTCCCGTGGATATCGGAACTTTTAATGAACGGTATTTTACTTATGTGGCCGCTTTTGGGGCTTTTACCGACGTGCCCTATAAGACTCCCAGGGAGATCAAAGCGGTGCTGGGACATCCGGCCTACATTCTCGAGGCAGCAAAAAGCCTGGGCAGCATCAGGGCCAGCCGCGTAATCATGGACACAGAAACAGATCACTATGAGGGCGATGTCCTGGTGGGAATGGTCAGCAACGCCAATCAGATCGCAGGATTTAAAGGGTTAAACGGAAAGAACGTCCGTCTGGATGACGGAGTGTTCGAAGTGCTTCTGGTGGAAAACCCTCAGAACATTCTTCAGCTCCCGGAGGTGGTGACCAGTCTTTTGCAGAATGGACACAAGTCTAAACTGGTCCGGCATTTCATGGCCTCCCGCGTAAAGTTCCGGTTTGAGGGGGCGACAGAGTGGGTCCTGGACGGAGAATTCGGTGGAAAGCGCAAGGAAGTCATCATTGAAAACCAGTACAGGGCGGTGCAGATCATGAAAATGACACATTCTCTCCCCAAAAAGTCATAATCTGGGGGTTACGGCGGAATTTTAAGGAAAAATGAAATCTGAACTTTACTTTTGTCGCGAATTCTTGTATAATATATCTTTAGCGTGGATAAGTGTGTGCGAAAGGAAGTTAACAAGTGGAAAAAGGAAAGTTTAGTGAAGAATTACAAAAGCTTGTGGAACTGGGAAAAAGCAAAAAGTCCACCCTCGACATGAATGATATCAACG
>JAAWBT010000081.1 GCA_022792835.1 Lachnospiraceae bacterium
GGTGTGACTCGGATGGTCTGCGGTATTGTGAAGATTCGCAGAGACGGTGTCACGATTCTCGGAAACGGCGAATTAACCAACAAGCTTACGGTTAAGGTGAACGCAGTCAGGGAGGGTGCAAAGACAAAAATTGAAGCGGCTGGTGGAAGTGCAGAGGTGATCTAACATGTGGAAGACACTCCAGAATGCATTTAAAATTAAAGAAGTCAGAAAGAAAATCCTGTTTACATTCTTCATTTTAATTGTAGTCAGGATCGGTGCCCATGTGCCGATTCCGGGTGTTAATACGGCATACTTTGCCGCTTGGTTCGCCAGCCAGTCCGGGACGGCGTTCAATTTCTTTGACGCCATGACCGGAGGCTCCTTTACGCAGATGTCAGTGTTTGCACTGAGCATTACCCCCTATATCACTTCCTCCATTATCATACAGCTTCTGACTATTGCAATTCCGAAGCTGGAGGAGATGCAGAAGGAGGGCGAGGAAGGGAGAAAGTTTATTGGCAAACTGACCAGATATGTGACTGTGGCGCTGGCGCTCATTGAGTCCACCGCCATGACCATTGGCTTTGGCCGTTCTGGCCTGCTGATTCAGTTTACCTGGTACAATGCCATTGTGGTGATCGTAACCATGACCGCAGGCAGTGCAGTCCTCATGTGGCTGGGTGAGCGGGTGACTGATAAGGGTGTTGGAAACGGAATCTCGATTATTCTGTTGATCAATATTCTGTCAGGCCTTCCGAACGACTTTATGTCCCTGTATGAGCGGTTCATGGCAGGTACTTCGGTGGCAAAAGCAGTTCTTTCCGCAGTTATTATCCTGGCTGTGATCCTGGCTATGGTTGCTTTTGTTGTTTTCTTGCAAGGCGGCGAGAGAAGGATTCCGGTGCAGTATGCAAAGAAGATGCAGGGGCGGAAGTTTGTGGGAGGACAGTCCAGCAATATTCCGCTGAAGGTCAATACGGCTGGCGTAATCCCGGTTATTTTTGCTTCTTCCCTGATGTCAATTCCGTCGGTGGTTTCCCAGTTTTTTAATGTGGATTATTCCACCTTTGGAGGGCGGGTTCTTCTGGCCTTAAGTTCCTCCAACTGGTGCAGACCCTCAGACCCGATTTTAAGCATCGGCCTTCTGGTGTATATTCTTTTGATCATGGCCTTTGCTTATTTCTATACCTCGATCACCTTTAATCCGATCGAGATTGCAGATAATATGAAGAAACAGGGCGGTTTTATTCCCGGCATCCGCCCGGGCCGTCCCACCTCGGATTATCTGAACCGGATTTTGAATTATATTGTATTTATCGGAGCAGTAGGCCTTACGATTGTGGCTGTGATTCCGATTCTCTTTTCCGGCCTGTTCAATATTGGTTCTCTTTCCTTTGGCGGCACTTCGATCATCATCATCGTGGGTGTTATTCTTGAAACGCTGAAGCAGATCGAGTCCCAGATGCTGGTCCGGTATTACAAAGGGTTCTTAAATGATTGACATTGCTTCAGACAATTGGTTCCGGCAGGGGAGACGAAAGTTTCCTGTGCCGGTTAACCTGATTACGAAGTATCGAGAAAAACGCGGCGGTGACGCCTTTTGTCAGATGCTTCCTGTCTTACAGGAATGGGTGTTTTGATTTGTATTGGAGGATAAGGTATGAGACTTGTTATGTTAGGGGCACCGGGAGCAGGCAAGGGAACCCAGGCGAAAAAAATTGCCGATAAATACGGAATTCCCCACATTTCCACCGGTGACATTTTCCGCGCGAATATTAAAAACGGCACGGAGCTGGGAAAAAAAGCAAAAGAATACATGGATAAAGGCGCGCTTGTCCCTGACGAGCTGGTGGTAGATCTGGTGGCTGACCGGGTGAAACAGGCTGACTGTGAAACAGGATATGTTCTGGACGGCTTTCCCAGGACGATTCCCCAGGCAGAGAGCCTCGACGCAGTACTTGCGGGTTTGGGGCAGAAGATCGACTATGCGGTTAATGTGGAGGTTCCCGATGAGAATATCGTGAGCCGGATGTCTGGCAGAAGGGCCTGTGTGGGCTGCGGGGCGACCTATCACATTGCACACGCGCCTTCCAAAACAGAGGGAATCTGTGACTGCTGCGGAGAGGCACTGATCCTCAGGGATGACGACAAGGCGGAGACTGTAAAGACTAGGCTCTCAGTTTACCATGATCAGACCCAGCCTTTGATCGAATATTATGGCGGCAAGGGCTGTCTTAAGGATGTGGACGGAACCGTAGATATGGAAGAGGTTTTTGCAGCGATCTGCAGAATATTGGGAGAATAAACGTGGCAGTCAGTATCAAATCGGAGAGAGAAATTGAACTGATGAGAGAGGCCGGGAAGCTTCTTGCCAAGACCCATCTGGAACTTGAAAAAGCGCTCCACGCGGGCATGACAACGAAGGCGGTCGACAGGATCTGTGAGGAAATCATACGCAGCTATGGCTGCATTCCTTCTTTCCTCAATTATAATGGGTTTCCCGCATCAGTGTGCGTGTCAGTAAACGACGAAGTGGTCCATGGGATCCCCAGTGATAAAAGGAGGCTTAAGGAGGGCGATATCGTCAGCCTGGACACGGGCCTGATTTACAAGGGATATCAGTCGGACGCCGCCAGGACTTATGGGATCGGAGAGATCAGCAAAGAAGCGGCAAAGCTCATTGAGGTGACCAGGCAGAGTTTTTTTGAGGGTATTAAATATGCAGAATCTGGAAATCATCTGAATGATATTGGAAAAGCCATCCAGCAGTACTGTGAGGGATTTGGCTATGGCGTCGTGAGAGATCTGGTGGGTCATGGGATCGGAACCGAAATGCATGAAGCGCCGGAGATTCCCAATTTCGATATGGGAAAAAAGGGAATCAGACTGAGGCCGGGAATGACTCTTGCCATTGAGCCTATGATCAATCTGGGGCGCCCGGACGTGGAATGGACGGATGACGACTGGACGGTGGTGACTGCAGACGGCTCTCTGTCAGCGCATTATGAAAATACGATCCTCATCACACAGGGTGAGCCGGAAATTCTGTCTTTGTAGGCGGTGCCGGGTATGAAAAAAGAAATTGGCGGTTTTGCCGTCCCAAAGGCCGGACATGACCGGGGAAAGCTTTATGTGATTGTCGGATATGAAGAAGGGAAATTCCTTCTGGCCGATGGAAGGCTCAAGACCATGGAGACCCCCCGGAAAAAGCAGAGAAAGCATTTGGATTTCCTCAAGGCAGAAGATGACCTTAAGAAGTTGTTTTCAGAAGGGGAACGGTCAGTGAGAAATGAAGAGATTAAACGGGCCATCAAGCTGCATGCGGCCAGGGTCCATATTAAGCAGGAGGTAACGGATGTCCAAGAGTGACGTGATCGAAATCGAAGGAACCGTAGTTGAAAAGCTTCCCAATGCCATGTTCCAGGTAGAACTGGAGAACGGACATCAGGTGCTGGCACATATCAGTGGAAAGCTCCGGATGAATTACATCAGGATTTTGCCGGGCGATAAAGTGACCTTAGAGCTGTCGCCCTATGATCTGTCCAAAGGAAGAATCATCTGGAGAGATAAATAAGGAAGGACTGCCAAAAACGCTTGCTTTTCAAAAAAGAAGGTGCTATAATGATATGCGGACTTTTTTGGGAAAGTATTGGGAAAGGAGAGAAAGGCTGTGAAAGTTAGGTCATCAGTGAAACCGATCTGCGAAAAATGCAAGGTCATTAAAAGAAAAGGCAGCATTCGGATCATTTGTGAGAATCCGAAACACAAACAGCGCCAGGGTTAATATTCTGGGAAAATGGCTGTTTATCTGTGATACCGTCAGGTATCTGAAACCAGCGGCTGCATCGGAAACACACCCGGAAGGGTTGTTTGCGGTGATCAAATTGTCCGGGGGATTTTGGCTCAGTACCGGTCCTGCGGGCAGATGTGCGTTTTGCATGTCATAAAAATACGCCGTAAAAGCGGCGGACGGAAACACCGGCAGTAAAAATAATAATGGAGGTACAATACACATGGCTCGTATTTCAGGTGTCGATTTACCGAGAGAAAAGCGCATTGAAATCGGATTGACTTATATCTATGGAATCGGTAGGGCTAGCTCTAACCGTCTTCTCAAAGAGGCCAATGTAAATCCTGATACCCGCGTGCGTGACCTGACCGATGACGAGGTCAGAAGGATCGCCACTGCCATCGAAGCAGACCATCAGCTTGTGGAAGGTGATCTGCGCCGCGAGGTGGCAATGAATATCAAGAGATTACAGGAAATTGGCTGCTATAGAGGAATCCGCCATAGAAAAGGTCTGCCTGTTCGTGGTCAGAAGACAAAGACCAATGCCAGAACAAGAAAAGGCCCGAAGAAAACTGTAGCGAATAAAAAGAAATAAGTAAGCTACAAGCAATGCGGGCCAGATGGGACAAAGCAGCCGGGGCGCTTGCGCAGCGGGTGTTTTGGCACAGGTGGCACATATGGCGCCAGCCATATGTTCAAAAAATCTCGGATTTTTTGAACTACAGCATTGCGAAC
>JAAWBT010000091.1 GCA_022792835.1 Lachnospiraceae bacterium
CCAACGAGTTGGGTGTACCGTTAAAGAATGGTTACAACGGTGACCTCACTTCTTACCAGAACGGTTCCGTTGGCGGCTATATGGTAAAGAAGATGATTGAAGAGCAGGAAAGACAGATGGCCGGTAAATAAACCGTCCTCTTTCCGAATCGGGAACTAAATACAGGATTTCCCGAAAGAAAATGGCTGTCCTTAAGGAAAAGGACAGCCATTTTTTCTATCGCTGAGATTCTGTTACTGATACTTTGCCGCGGACCACCTGCGATCAGATTTTTCCGTCGGAACCAAGAACTTCCACGATCTTATGCTTCACAACATCCTTTACGTAAGCTCTTGCAGGAGACAGATACTGTCTGGGATCAAAATGATCCGGATGAGCCATCATATGCTCTCTGATACCTGCAGTGAGGGCCAGACGAAGGTCAGAGTCAATGTTGATCTTGCAGACAGCCATGCTGGCCGCCTTGCGCAGCTGGTCTTCCGGAACACCGATGGCATCCTTTAATGCTCCGCCACTCTCGTTGATGATCTTCACATATTCCTGAGGTACGGAGGAAGAACCATGGAGAACGATGGGGAATCCGGGCAGTCTCTTCGCCACTTCCTCAAGAATATCAAAGCGAAGCTTGGGATCCGTGCCGGGTTTGAACTTGTAAGCGCCGTGGCTGGTTCCGATGGCGATTGCCAGAGAGTCCACACCGGTCTTATCCACAAACTCTTCTACTTCTTCCGGTCTGGTATAGGAGGAATCCTCTGCGCTCACCTGCACGTCATCCTCGATGCCAGCCAGGGTGCCAAGCTCTGCCTCAACCACTACGCCTTTGTCATGAGCATACTCGGCAACCTTCTTTGCCAGAGCAATGTTCTCCTCAAAGGGTTTGGAGGAACCGTCGATCATAACGGAGGTGAAACCGCCGTCGATGCAGGATTTGCAGATCTCGAAATCTGCGCCGTGGTCTAAATGCAGCGCAACAGGAAGCTCCGGATAAATGTCAAGGGCCGCCTCAACCAGACGCTTTAAATATGCGCCGTTGGCATACTTTCTTGCTCCTGCGGAAGCCTGCAGGATAATGGGAGATTTCGCCTCTGCAGCAGCCTCGGTGATGGCCTGAACGATCTCCATGTTGTTCACATTGAACGCACCGATCGCATAGCCGCCGTCATATGCTTTTTTAAACATTTCAGTAGTTGTAACTAAGGGCATTGTTATCTCTTCCTTTCTGTAAGTTCTTGGCGTTTGCACGCTTTGTCCCTATTATACCATAATCTCCACTTTTTAACAGTTCTTTTTTTACTATTTTTTTGATCCACGCGTAAGCTTATATTCTTTCATTTTTCGATAGAATGTGGCCCTGCTCATGCCGCACTGCTCCTGTACCTCTTCAATGGAAATCCCCTTGTTTTCCCACTGCTTAACAATCACTCCAAAATCATTGGGGGCTTTGAGTCTGGGCCTCCCGAACTGTATCCCTCTTTCCCTGGCGGCGGCGATTCCTTCTGCCTGGCGTTTTCTGATGTTTTCCCGCTCGTTTTGTGCCACAAAAGACAAAATCTGCAAGACCAAATCCGCAATAAAGGTTCCCATCAGATCTTTCCCATTTCTGGTATTGAGAAGAGGCATGTCAAGGACGCAGATATCGATGCCGATCTCCTTTGTGAGAATACGCCATTGCTCCTGGATTTCCTGGTAATTACGCCCCAGCCTGTCAATACTCAGGATATAGAGAATGTCTCCTGTGCGCAGCCTGTTCACCAGCCTTCTGTACTGAGGCCGGTTAAAATTCTTACCGGACTGTTTATCCACATAAATGTGTCTCTTTTCGACTTCCTTTGCCTCCATGGCCAAAAGCTGCCGTTCCTCATTTTGATCTCCGCTGGAAACACGGACATATCCGTACTTCATTCCACTTCCTCCTTTGGTAAGATGTATTATAAAGTATGAGTCTGCCCATAAAAAAAGGCCAGTCTGTGTATTTCACAGATCAGCCTTTTCTTATTGACCTCTTAAGTATTTAAGGAAGAAAAGCTTTTACGAACAAAACACTTGCAGACAAAGCTGAAAGGTATCAGCTCCAAAGACGTGACATCTGTAGATATTTACTCCAGTATCTTCTGTTTTCTGGCCACAACTACCAGGCGGCCGTTCTCTGTATAGTAGTCACAGGTCGACAAAGTAAGGAGCTCATCGCCATATTCCGCCGTAATTCCGGTAGGATAGCGTTCCAGCGCCTTGCAGTTTTCCACATATTCGTCAAATTCCTCTTTTGTCTGTGCATTGAAAAAATGATAATACTTAAAAACATCCTCATCCTGTCGGAAAATCTCAGAACGAAACACTGCGATAATTTCATAAATTTCTTCCTCATACAAGGTTGTGTATTGGATCAGAGGATGTTTCTTATAAAAATCTTCATCTTTATAGCCCAGAAGCGCCCGAAACATGCTCCCATTTTTCATATTGTGTCCATGGACCAGAAGATTCGTACTCCTTGGAGCGATCTGGCAGTGTTCGTCGATGAACAGACAGCCCTGCTTTGCCGGATCCTCCTCTTTCTCAAAGGTCCGGAACAGGTAATATTCCCCGTCCTGCGGCGTATACATGACCGGGTAGTCAATGGCAGTCCCTTCGATTTTAATCCAGCCCGCGATGTCGCTGTTTTTATCATACAGCTCCTTCATGGAGGGTATCATCTCCGGTTCCGGCTTTGCCTCTGTCTCTGGCTCTGTCTGCGTCATCGTCTCAGGCTCTGTCGGGACACTTAATGTCTCCACCTTCTCCGGTTCTGTTTCCCGCTCCACTTTTGGCGCATAGGGCTTCGGCCTCAAAAGTAGGACTGCCGCCAAAATTACCGCCAAGACTGCAAAGACGAACACTGCCGTCCAGATCCGTCTTGAGCGTTTTCCCGCCCTGCGTCTCCCCTTTTTTCTCTCCTTTACTTCCATCGCATCCCATCCTTTTTACAAATCTTCCACTTCGTAACGTAGGCCGCCCGGGGCAGATTTCTCTTCCCCGGGCGGCATTTTAGTGTTTAATGGCACCTGTTTGTTTTAAAACGCTGCTTTATTTCCTGTAAGACAGCTTTTTTCCGGCAACGACTGCCGCTGTTACACCCATGCATCCGATCAGCACCAGAGGCCATACGCTGGCTGTGGCGTCGCCGGTATTCGGAGCCTTGTCCAGATTACCGTTGGAAACAGGCTTGGTAGGATCCGCGGGCTTTGTGGGCTCTGCGGGTTTCGTAGGCTCTGCAGGGTTGGTGGGTTCTGCAGGATTGGTAGGCTCTGCAGGGTTGGTGGGCTCTGCGGGATCAGTCGGAGCTACAGTTCCCTCGATAGTCACAACCACATTCTTCTCTTCTCCTGTAGGAACAGGTGCTTCAATACCGGTACCACGTGCAATATTGGTCAGTTTAAATGTAGCCTCTGTTCCATCCCCCACTACCTTGCAGGTATAAGTTACGGTTGCACCATTTCCAAAGGAAGCCAGATTCACTTTCTCAGCACTGCACATATTAAGACTATCGGCAACGCTTACAACCTCAAGGCCGTCTGTCACAACATCTGCGCTTACAGAAGCATCCTCGTTTCCAAGGCTTACCGTAACAACTACCTCGTCTCCCTTCTTTGCAGAAGACTTATTCACAGATACTTCTTCCTCTGCCGCAAATGCTGTCAAGGACATCATGACAAGTGACAGCATCAATGTCAACGAAAGTACAATTTTCTTCTTCATTTCCTATTTTTCCTCCAAATTTTATTGCTTATATTATTAGTTTGTTCCTACAACAATCTTGCCGATACCAACGATGTCACCAAGATCGATTGCACCATTGCCATTGATATCACCAGCTAAAAGATATGCACCTTCCAGAGTGTCTTTACCAGTCAATGCTCTTCCAGCTGCAACAACCTGACCAAGATGTGCATAACCGTCACCAGTCACATCACCGCTGATAACGATGGTGTATGTAGCTATAGTAGCTTTACTCGCATCTTTCAGAACAACCACACTGCCAGTTCTGACCGCATCCGTATCCTTAAGTGTACGTCCGATTGCATCTGTGACAACAACACTGCCCGCATTTGCGGTAAACATATCCTTAATTCCAGCAGCAGTCATGGCTTCTTTTTCTGCTGTCAAACCGCTAAGTACTGCCAGAGGATCTTTAGAACCAGGAACTTCCTTTGTCTCTGCCTTTACCGGTGCAGTAGCCTTCAGGATCGGTGTAGTAGCAACATCTTCAATCTCAACATTCACCACTACAGGCACAACACTCTTAGTCTGAGAAATATTAGGGAAAACATTAACAGTATCCGTATTAAGATTCAATACACTCTCAGAAACCGCAAGATCAATCCACGCAAGGACATGTGTTCCGTTCTCTCCGCCATAGTTAACAACCTTATTAACTGCAGGAGTATTAGCCGGCTGAGCAGGAACCAATGACACTCCGTCTCTCGCTACAGTAAACAGCACAGGAATCTTTGTAGTTTTCCCCGAAAGATACTCACTATTCACTTTGATGCTCAGATCACCGTCTTTTAACACAACAGACTGAACCTGATCAAGGTTTTTCTTAATTGCATCAAGTTCAGAACGAGTTTTTCCACCCTCAACCTCTTTCAGAGCTTCCTTTTCCACTAAAGCAACCTCGACTGTATTTCCTTTTTCAAGGTTGACAGCAGCTACATCAAAAGTAAGGGTTTTAGAAGGCATACCCTTTCCCTTGCCCTGAGGATATACGGTGACCTCAAGCTTATCATAAAGCTTTTTGCCGTTTGCGTCTGCAATCCTCTCGACAAATTTGTATTTCCCTTTGCTTTCCGGCACGAGTGTCTGCACCAGATCTTCTTCCTCTTCTGTCTTCTGGCTCTTCACCCAAACAGCCTCGACCACTTCATCAGTCTCGCCATCAGTTCCGGTGAATACAAACGGCAGATAGTAGCCGGAATCACCCTTATAATTGGCTACCAGTTTTGCAGTCTCAGAAGACGCATCATAGAGTTCAGTTGCCCTTTTACCCTCGAACAGCTTATCTCTGCCCGTATAAAGCGTCAGCTCTGCATTTTTATACTTTGTTGTATCCTTTAACTTATTCGCATAAGCAGAATAATCATAATACAGATCGACGACATCGCCCTCTGCTCCCTGTCCTGCCATATAAATCGTTCCGCTGACTGTTCCGTCCCCGATAAGTTCACCGTCCATTCTGGCGACTTGTGTAAGAAGGTAAAAATAATCCGCACCATCCTTAACATCTCCAAAAGTCAAGACTTTATCAGCCTTTACAACAGAGCCGTCAACAACTGTGCTCTCTGCATTTTCCAGAACGATCTGAGTCGCATCAACAGCGCCAGGAATCGTAATCTTCATCGGCAGATAATAGCCAGAACGATCTGCCTTTCCTGCCAAAGTATCCGCTTCGTTGAACCACGTATAATTTGTCACCAGTATTAAAGACCCATTATCATCAATAAAGTTCTTCACATTTTTGTCGCCGAACATGATGGTCTGATCAGCATTTGCCTTGAACGGCTCAACCGCAGGCTTCTTCTCAGCCTCATATGTACCAGCCTCTACAGCAGCTACGCCAACTCCTTCTTCTGCTGCAAATGCCGTAACCGGAACCATTGTCAGCATCATGCAGCCAGCCAGAGCCGCAGAAAAAACTCTTTTTTTCATTGCTCTAAAACCTCCTTGTTAATAACATTTGTGTTGCCATTTTGGGCTGCCTGGCAGCCCCGTTTCAAAACCTTTTTTTGCAGTGGTGCCTTTTAACACTCCCCTCCTTCCAGGTGGTTAGTCCGGAATTGGCACAGGTATAGCCTTCTCAAAAGGTATACTTTCTGAGATTGGGAAAAATGGAAGAAATTAGAAAAAAAATCGGTAAAATGGTTGCAATCTCCAA
>JAAWBT010000082.1 GCA_022792835.1 Lachnospiraceae bacterium
TCGCCCAGTTCTTCGGCGAACCGGTCGATCATGCCGTCCAGCATGGAGGCGCTTCCCAGGACGACGCCGCTGCGCATGCATTCTGTGGTGTTTTTCCCGATGGCGTGCCTGGGGGATTCCAGGCTGATGTTATGGAGCTGGGCCGCCCTTTGTGAGAGGGACTCTAAGGAGACTCGGACGCCGGGGATGATGGCGCCGCCGATGTAGTTACGGTTTTTGTCGATGCAGGTGATGGTGGTTGCAGTGCCCATGTCGATGACCAGGAAGGGGGCCTTGTACTCCCGGATGCCGGCTACGGCGGTGACCACCAGGTCGCTTCCCACGGCAGCGGGGTTGTCCATGAGGATGTTGAGACCGGTTTTTACGCCGGGACCTACCATGAGGCAGGTCTTTCCGATGATCTTTTCCACAGAAAGGCGGACTGTGTTGGAGATGGGGGGAACGACGGAGGAGAGGATCGCTCCCTCCAAGCCTCTGGGATTGATGTGGTAGAGCTCCAGGATGTTTTTAAAGGTGATGGCGTATTCCAGGGCAGTCTGACTTAAGTTGGTGGAGATGCGCTCCACAAAATAGGTCTTTTTGGCGTCGATGCAACCGATAACGATGTTGGTGTTGCCGATGTCGATGGCGAGTATCATAAGTGCGAAATCCTTTCCATATAAATTCAGACCGCAACCGGTCCCGGTGCGATTATAGCATGGATTGGCGGGCGGCGCAAGGGAATTACTATAAGGAGATCATGTCTATGTTAAAGGGAAAAACTGTGCTTCTTGGCGTTTCTGGGAGCATTGCGGCGTATAAAATTGCAAATCTGGCAAGACTGTTAAAAAAGAATCATGCCACAGTCTATGTGTTGATGACAGAGCACGCCACGAATTTTATTACTCCCACCACTTTTGAGACTTTGACGGGGACCAAGTGCCTGATCGACACCTTTGACCGGAATTTTGAGTTTTCCGTGGAGCATGTGGCCCTGGCAAAGCAGGCGGATCTTTTTATGCTGGCTCCGGCCAGCGCCAATGTGATCGGGAAGATTGCATGTGGGATTGCCGACGATATGCTGACCACCACGATTATGGCCTGCCCCTGCAAGAAGTTCATTGCCCCGGCCATGAATACGAACATGTATAACAATCCCATTGTCCAGGATAACATTGTGAGGCTTAAGGACTTTGGCTATGAGTTTGTGGAGCCAGTGGTGGGGATGCTGGCCAACGGGGACACGGGCAATGGGAAAATGGCGGATGAGGAGACTCTGCTTTCTTATATATTGAGGGAACTGGCTTTTGAGAAAGATCTGGCAGGGAAGAAGATCCTGGTGACGGCGGGGCCTACCAGGGAGGCCTTTGATCCGGTCCGCTATATTACCAACCATTCCACCGGGAAGATGGGGTATGCTCTGGCGAGGGCGGCCATGTGGCGGGGAGCCGAGGTGACTCTTGTGACCGGCCCCACGCCTCTTAGACGACCGGAGTTTGTAAAGGTGGTGGAGATCACTACAGCGGCGGAGCTTTACGAGACGGTCCTGGCTCTTTCGGAGGAACAGGATGTTATCATCAAGGCGGCGGCAGTGGCAGATTACCGGCCGGCCATGGTGAGTGGCGAAAAGGTCAAGAAGGCGGAGGGAGAGATGTCCATTTCTCTTTCCCGTACAGAGGACACCTTAAAGGCGCTGGGGGAGCGGAAGCAGGCGGGGCAGTTCCTCTGCGGCTTTTCTATGGAGACGGAGCATATGCTGGAGCATTCCAGGGAGAAGCTTGTCAAAAAGAATTTGGATATGATCGTGGCCAACAACCTCAAGGTGGAGGGAGCCGGGTTCGGTACGGACACCAACGTGGTCACAATCATCACCAGAGATAGGGAGGTTTCTCTTCCGAAGATGAGCAAGGAGGAAGTGGCACACCGGATTCTAGATGCCATAAATAGAAAGAATGAGGCGGATTCTTAAGTTTTTAACCAGCCGGATGGTGTGGGTCGCCATTGTCATGATGCTTCAGGTTGCCTGGATCGTGGCGGCTGTTTTGTTTCTCGGCCGCTATTACTGGGCGATCACAGTGGCCCTGTCTCTGATTGGGCTGGCTTTTGTTATGTACATTATGCAGGAATGGTATAATCCGGCCTACAAGCTGGCCTGGAGTATTCTGATCTTAAGTGTTCCGATCCTGGGAACAATCCTGTATCTGTTTTTTGGCCGGGGGAATACGATTATTGCAGAGAGAAGGAGGCATAGACGGATTGACGAAGAGCTTTATCCTTTTCTGGAACAGCCGGAGGGGATTGAAGAGGAGCTCCTTCGGGCAGACCCGGCAGTGGCCAGACAGTTTTCCTATCTGTATCGGACCGTTCATTATCCGGCGGGCCGAAATGGGACTACACACTATTTTTCCGGTGGAGAAGAATATTTTGAGGAGCTGTGTGGGGCATTAAGGCAGGCAGAGAAGTTCATCTTTCTAGAATATTTTATCATTGAACGGGGTTATATGTGGGATACCATCCTGGAGATTCTCACGGAGAAGGCCAGGGAAGGGGTAGAGGTTCGTCTGCTCTACGACGATGTGGGCTGTATCTGGCTGCTTCCTAGGGATTATCCTGAGATTCTGGGAAAGAAAGGGATTGTGTGCAGGCGGTTCAATCTGCTGCGCCCTGTCATGTCAGCCGTCTTTAATAACCGGGACCATCGGAAGATTACAATTGTGGATGGTCACACGGCTTTCTGCGGGGGCCTTAACCTGGCAGACGAGTATATTAATAAGAAGGAACGGTTCGGACACTGGAAAGACGGCGGCGTGGTTGTGAAAGGCGAGGCGGTCTGGAATTATACGTCCATGTTTCTCGGCATGTGGAATGCAATCCGTCATACGGATTTTGATTATGGCTGCTATCGGCCAGATCCTAGCTTGTGGAAAGACGAGGGAAAAAGGACAGACGGAGATAAGGGGCAGGATGGCTATGTGCTTCCCTACGGGGATTCGCCGCTGGACCATGAATGTACAGGAGAAAACGTATATTTGAATATGCTTCACAGTGCAAAGCAGTATGTGTACATTTATACGCCTTACCTGATTATCGACCAGGAGATGGCGGTTGCTCTGACGCTGGCAGCGAAAAGTGGCGTGGATGTCCGAATTATGACCCCCCATATTCCGGATAAGAGACTGATCTTTATGCTGACCCGCTCTTATTATGCCAGGCTTTTGGATGCGGGAGTGAAGATTTATGAGTATCTGCCAGGATTTCTTCACACGAAGGCTTTTGTGTCGGATGATACCTTGGCAGCCATCGGCAGCATCAACTTGGACTATAGGAGTCTGTATCTGCATTTTGAGTGTGGCGCTCTTCTCTATCGGACGGAAGCGGTTCAGGAATTAAAAGAGGATTTTGTAAAGACGATGGAGAAGGAAACCGTGGAGATCACCATGGATTTTTGCAGGAAGCGGCCAGTCTATGAACGGTTGCTTGTGTCAGCCATGCATTTGTTTGAACCGCTTTTCTAAATGCGGGGAAGAATATACAGAAAGGTAAAATAACAGAAAAGAGGATGAATAGGTGGCAGTATCGAAACAGGAACAATTAAGACAGGAAATAGAAAAGAGACGGACCTTTGCGATTATTTCCCACCCGGATGCAGGTAAGACGACCCTGACGGAGAAGTTTCTTCTTTACGGGGGAGCGATCAATCTGGCCGGATCCGTAAAGGGAAAGAAGACGGCAAAACATGCGGTCTCCGACTGGATGGAAATTGAGAAGCAGAGGGGGATTTCCGTTACTTCGTCGGTGCTGCAGTTTAATTATGGAGGGTTTTGCATCAATATTTTGGATACACCGGGACATCAGGATTTCTCCGAGGACACGTATCGGACCTTGATGGCGGCAGACTCGGCGGTGATGGTTATCGATGCCAGCAAAGGTGTGGAGGCGCAGACCATTAAACTGTTCAAAGTCTGCCTGCTCAGGCAGATTCCAATTTTTACTTTTATCAATAAAATGGATCGGGAAGCAAATGACCCTTTTGAGCTGATGGATGAGATTGAGTCAGTTCTCGGCATCGCCACCTGTCCAGTCAACTGGCCCATCGGCTCTGGCAAAGAGTTTAAAGGGGTTTATGAGCGGGATTTAAAATGTGTAAGCACCTTCACGGCGGCAATGAACGGACAGAAGGAAGTGGCGGTGAGACAGGTGCCCCTTTCTGATGCTTCGGCAGGAGAGATTCTGGGAGAAGGATTTTACAGTCAGCTTTTGGAGGATATTGAGCTTTTGGACGGAGCTGGGCAGGAGCTTGACATGGAGCTTGTGAGACAGGGGAAACTTTCTCCCGTGTTTTTCGGTTCAGCCCTGACTAATTTTGGCGTGGAGACATTCTTGGGGCATTTCCTGAAAATGACGACGCCTCCTCTCCCAAGGAAAGCGGACATCGGACCCATTGATCCGGTATCGGAGGAATTTTCTGCCTTTGTCTTTAAGATTCAGGCCAATATGAATAAGGCTCACAGAGACCGGATCGCCTTTATGCGGATTTGTTCTGGAAAGTTTGAGGCGGGGATGGAGGTCAATCATGTCCAGGGGAGTAGGAAAGCGAAACTGTCTCAACCCCAGCAGATGATGGCTCAGGAGCGGAAGATCGTGGAGGAAGCCTATGCAGGGGACATTATCGGTGTGTTTGATCCAGGGCTCTTTTCCATCGGGGATACTTTTACTTCGTCGGGAAAGAAATTTTCCTATGAGGGGATTCCGACTTTTGCGCCGGAGCATTTTGCAAGGCTCAGACAGATGGATACTATGAAGCGGAAGCAGTTTTTGAAAGGGGTTAACCAGATCGCCCAGGAGGGCGCCATTCAGATTTTTCAGGAGTTCAATACTGGTATGGAGGAGATCATCGTCGGCGTAGTGGGGGTTCTCCAGTTTGATGTACTGTTATTCCGGCTAAACAATGAGTACAATGTGGAGGTAAAGCTGGATCCCCTTCCTTATGAACATATTCGCTGGATCGCCAACAAAGAAGAGGTGAATGTGGAGAAGATTCAAGGAACTTCCGATATGAAACGGGTTAAGGATCTGAAAGGAAATCCGCTTCTTCTTTTTATCAACAGCTGGAGTGTGGGGATGGTTCTGGACCGGAATCCAGGGCTTAAGCTGGAAGAATTTTCCAGAAACTAAAATGTGCATACATGTTCGCTGGTTTTGCGTTCTGTATGTGAACCAAAGACAGGCAGCCTGCATAATATAAGGTAAGGAACCAGAAACAAAAGGGATTTTTTATGCGTATCTGCGAGCTGCGAATGAAAGAAGTCATCAATATCTGTGACGGGAAACGGCTTGGATTTATTACTGACGTGGAGTTTGACTGCCGTTCCGGCTGCATTTTATCCTTTATCATACCGGGCCCGGCCCATATCTGCGGCTTTCTGGGGCGGGATTCGGAATATGTTATTCCCTTTCACTGCGTGGAGCAGATCGGAGAGGATTTCGTGCTGGTTAAAGCGGTGACAGAGGAATGCATGCATAAATGTAAATAAACGCATGGTGCAAAGCACGTCAAAGGAGGTCCGCCATGAAATGTCCGTTTTGCAACAATGAAAATATCCGGGTCATCGACTCAAGACCGGCAGAGGAACACAATGCCATCCGCAGGCGCCGTCAGTGTGAGGTCTGCCACAGGCGGTTTACTACTTATGAAAAGATTGAGACCATTCCTTTAATGGTAGTGAAAAAAGATGAAACCAGACAGGCTTATGACAGAGATAAGATTGAAGCAGGGGTGCTCCTTGCCTGTCACAAGCGGCCTATTCCGGCTCAGGACATTAACTGCCTGGTGGATGAAGTGGAAAATGAAGCTTTCAGCAGTGAGGATAAAGAGATCACTACCAGGAAGATTGGAAATCTGGTGATGGACAAGCTAAAGGAGTTAGATGAGGTGGCCTATGTCCGTTTTTCTTCTGTATACCGGGAGTTTAAAGATGTGAATACGTTTTTAAAGGAACTGGAAAAGCTTTACAAAGGCAGGAAAGAGTGATGGAAGTGTTTAAAAGCTTTTATCCGGACGAACATTTGGATTCTTCCTATGAGATTGACTATGGAGCTCTATATCGCAGAGGGATCCGCGGACTTTTATTTGACATTGATAATACGCTGGTGCCCCACGGGAAGCCGGAGACGGCACAGGCAGTCGCATTGTTTAGAAGACTTCATGCGATGGGATTTGAGACTTGTTTGATTTCCAATAATCAGAAGCCCAGGGTGGAGCCCTTTGCGAAGGCCATGGAGACCAGGTATATTTACAATGCCCATAAGCCTTCGGTAAAAAATTACAGGAGAGCCATGGAGGAGATGGGAACAGATGAAAATTCTACCGTCTTTGTGGGCGACCAACTTTTTACAGATGTGTATGGGGCGAAACGGTGCGGCATTTACAGCATTCTGGTGAAGCCCATCCATCCCAAGGAGGAAATTCAGATTGTACTCAAGCGGCGTCTGGAACGGATCGTACTCCATTTCTACAAAAAATCCTTGAAAAAGTAAGAAAGATGGGATAGAATAGAACAGATAGACAAGTTGAACACTTAAGGAGGAGTATCAGGACATGGTATCAGCTGGTGATTTTAGGAACGGCATTACGGTAGAGATCGAGGGAAATGTATTTCAGATCATTGAATTTCAGCATGTAAAGCCTGGAAAGGGCGCAGCTTTTGTAAGAACAAAGTTAAAGAATATTAAGAGTGGAGGCGTGGTGGAAAAGACTTTCCGCCCTACGGAGAAATTTGAGAATGCCCATATCGAGCGGGTGGACATGCAGTATCTTTACAGTGATGGAGATCTGTTCTATTTTATGGATGTAAATACCTATGAACAGATTCCGTTGAGTAAGGATATGATTGGCGATGCACTTAAGTTTGTGAAGGAAAACGAGATGGTTAAGGTCTGTTCCCACAAGGGACAGGTATTCTCCATCGAGCCGCCTCTGTTTGTGGAGCTGGAGATTACAGAGACGGAACCTGGCTTCAAGGGCGATACGGCTACCGGTGCGACAAAGCCTGCCACAGTGGAGACAGGAGCAGTCGTTTATGTGCCGCTGTTTGTGGACCAGGGGGATAAGATCAAGATCGACACCAGGACAGGAGAATATCTTTCCAGAGCGTAAGTATGCGGGAAATGACGCAGTACGTAAGTTTTTAGATTATTGCCTGCGATGACGAGCAGGCGGATTCAGGTTGAAGATTGAGGGTAGGAAGAGGGAAATTCTGCAGTCAACTGCAGGGTTTCCTTTTATCGTACAGGAAACTTCGTTTCCTGTACGATAAAATTCAGTTACTCTGCCTGTTAGTGGGTGGACTTTTCAGTTTAAAAGTGATAGATTGAAGTACAAAATATCAAGAAAGGAGGCTGTTATGTCAGATCAAACATTATTATCAGCTCTGTCAGAAATGATAGATCAAAAATTACAGCCGATTAAAAATGATATCAGAGAAATGAAGGCTGACATTGCCGGATTGAAAAAAGATATCGGAGAACTGAAAGAGGAAATGCGAGAAGTGAAAGCGGATATCGCGGAACTGAAAGAGGAAATGCGGGAAGTAAAGGCGGATATCGCGGAACTGAAAGAGGAAATGTGGGAAGTAAAGGCGGATATCGCGGAACTGAAAACAGATGTCGGAAAACTAAAGGAGGAGATGCAGGAAGTAAAGGCGGATATCGCGGAACTGAAAGAGGAAATGCGGGAAGTAAAGGCGGATATCGCGGAACTGAAAACGGATGTCGGAAAACTGAAGGAGGAGATGCAGGAAGTAAAAGCGGATATCGCGGAACTAAAAGAGGAAATGCGAGAAGTGAAAGCGGATATCGCGGAACTGAAAACGGATGTCGGAAAACTGAAGGAGGAGATGCAGGAAGTAAAAGCGGATATCGCGGAACTAAAAGAGGAAATGCGAGAAGTGAAAGCGGATATCGCGGAA
>JAAWBT010000083.1 GCA_022792835.1 Lachnospiraceae bacterium
CCTGTTCATTTCATGTTATAATTTGTTACAGGTTTTTCTTTCCCTTATTTTTGCCCTTATGAGGGTTCATAACATGAGGGAAAAGGATATAACACAAGGGAAAGTCTAAGGGTGAACTCACTTGCTATAAATTTAGCATTTTCAAAGGTTTGCAAGCTTTTTGAAGACAAGATATAACAGTTATTAAATGCTATAAAAAGTGTCTTATCAGAATTCAAATTTAATGAAATGCTCAATAAGCAAGGGTTCTTTATCTCCAGAGGTGGCTACATATATTGGTGCTGGTTCATCGTCATAACCTGGATCGTAAACAGCTGAGTAACGTGTAGGGATAAAATAGTCGATGGCATAGTATACATCTGCAGACTCCATAAAGCTGAGATTAACGCATACTTTATTTTTTATGAAAGGGCGCATAATTGTATGCCTCAATGGTTTTTCAATAAATCTTCTTATCCGAGACCATATGGCTTGAATGAGCACAATAGCACAAGCAATAACCACAATAAATGAAAGATAGGACTCAAAAATGGTTTCTTTAACATTTGAAAAATTTTCCCACAGCCTGCAATAAAAAAATCACATCTGACAGAGAAAGATCATAAAAAACCAAGCTTTTTTCTCGTTTCAAACCTCCTTATATTTTAATATTTTTTCATCTCCAGGAAAATCGCCTGCTATTCGGCCTGAAATAACTTCGAAGGCCGCCCGTCAGCTCCCTCCCGGCAGACGATAGGAAGGTTTGGCAGTTTTCGCGAGTATAGCGCAGGCAATTTCAGCCGACTCGGGTTGATGGAGGTGAAATTACCTGCAATAAGCGACGCAGTGAAAACTTCCAAAGCGACATGTCTGTAGGGACGGAGCTGCCGGACGGCCCTCGTAATCCTCCATTTCAGCCGAAGACCGACGATTTTCCGCCGCTCACTTTTCCATCTTAAGCGCCAATTTGATAAACTCCAGCAGATTCTCCGTATCCTCCTCCAGATACAGCGTCTCCCTGGCCAGGACCGGTCTGTCCGTAATGATATTGTCCACCTGAAGACGTTTCATCCGGTTCAGTTCTCCCCTGGTGTTGACTGTCCAGGCATGAACCTTTTTGCCAAAAGCGTGGGCGCTGTCCACCAGTTTCCCTGTGACAAAACCGGAACGGATGCTGAAAAAGTCAATATTTTCGTCCTCGAAATAAGTGCCGAAAGCTGCCGTCAGAATGTAGCCTGTCTCCATATCCGGATTCACCTCTTTCACTTCCTTTAAATAGCGGTAGCTGGTAGAACTGATGACTACCTGCTCCTCCATACCATATTCCTCAATCAGCCTTAAAGTCTCTTCCACCAGTGTGTCACTGTAATGGTCTGCCTTCAATTCGATATTCATGCCGATCCGCCCTCTGCAGGCAGCCAATGCTTCTGCCAGGGTGGGGATCTGGGTTCCCGCAAATTCCTCCGAAAACCAGCCGCCGAAATCCATCAGAAGAAGATCACCATAAGTATATTCCCATAATCCTCCCTTTGTCCCGGTAATCCTCTTCAGGCTGGCGTCATGAAAGACCACCACCACATCATCCTTCGTCTCCTGGACGTCGATCTCCACATAATCAGACAGGCTGTCAATGGCACCCTCAATGGCCGGCAGTGTATTTTCCGGCGCCTCATAGGAATTGCCTCTGTGGGAAGTGATCTTTGACTCTGAGATAGCCCCTCTAGCCGCTGTAATGGCACCGCTCCGGATCCGGTCATAGGTATAGAGGATTCCGCAAACAGTCAGACTGACTCCCAAGAGGACTGTCACCGTTTTGCGCACTCCTGCCGGAAAAGAATAGCGGTAAGGCGGAATCTCCTGCACATACTTTTCGTCCTCATAACGGTATAAAAGAAAAGTCAGGACTCCTGTATTCAGGCAGCAGGAGATCACAGAGACCACCACCAGAACCGCAATATCAATTCCCCGGCTGATGGTCAGGGCCAATGCCAGCTCAATGGTCTTATCCGCCAGAAGCGCCACCAGAAAGGCCGCAAGCACCTTAAATACAAACTGGCCCGCCAGATAGAGCAGCCAGGAAAAAAGATTCACCCCCACCAGAAAAGCTGCCGCAGGAAGCCCCCTTTTTCGTACAAGCACCCGGCTCTTGTCCTTGGAGTCCCGAAAACTCAGATCAAACAGAGTGGACACTGCCGGCACGAAAAGATAGAGGATGGCAACACAAACCATCCCCGCCAGGAGAATCCACAGAATCGACTGTGCGAAACGGCTCTTCGAAAGTCCATCCAGGATATAATTCAGAGGACGGATATGATATACCAGCCTGTATAAAATCCAGCCTTCTGTCAGAAGATAATAGACCACATTTAAAAATATTACCCGAATATTCCCTCTTCGAAACAGTTCTGTCAGATTTTTTATCCCAAAAAGCAGAAACTTAAGAGCGCTTACCCGTTCTTTCACCACCCCTGCCTGAAACATGGTGTAAAGAACACAGATTTCCAGATTTGCCAAAAACAGACAGAGAAGCAAAAATCCTGCCATGACCAAAAGAGTCGCAGGCAAAACGAAAAACCGCAGAGTATTTCCTGCGGTCAGGTAGCTGAATCCGGACTGTTTCAGGGCAAACTCCACCCCGTGGCTTGCCGCCTCGATTAAAACGAAGGCCGTAAAAATCCGATATACAATTTCAAAGATCAGGAGGCTGCCCCGGTTTACCCGGAGCATCTCCCGAAAACTGCGAAGACTCCTCCGCATCCCCATCACTCCATACTTACTGGTTCTTTTCCCGGCTCATCTTAAAAGCGCGGGAAAGCTTAATGGGATTTCCGTACATCAGCGTACCCATGCGGTAGATCTTCGCCCCAGTAAAGGCCGTCACTGCAATCGTTCCAACCAGAATCAAGAACGAAGCAGCTACCTCCCAAAACGCCACATTCCCCATGGCTACCCGCACAAACATGCCGTAGGGCGAGGTAAGTGGAATGAATGAGAGCACCTTCATCACAATCCCATCACTGTTCTGCAGATTGAACATGGTCAGAAGGAAGCTGGCGATAAAAATAAACATCAAAGGTCCCGCCGACCGGCTCACATCCTCTGTCTTGGATACCAGAGCTCCCAGTACCCCATAACAGAACGCATAGAAGATATATCCCAGCACACCGAAAGCGGCAAAAGCCAGAAGCACTGACCCCGGAATGTGGAACACGAAATCCAGCATTCCGCCCCACGCCTCCCGGTTAAACTGATAGGAGACTAAAGCCGCACCGATCATGGCGCCTGTCTGGACAAAGCCTGCCGCCGCCCCTGCCAGCACCTTCCCGAAAATCAGGCTGTTGCTGGAGGCGCTGGTCACCAGAACCTCCATGGCCCGGTTGCTCTTTTCCTGAGCCACGGAAACCGCCACAGAATTCCCATATAACAATACCATAAAATATAACACAAAAATTAACAAATAGGTATATAAAAAATTGCTGATACTGTCTTTTCCCAGCACAATGGTCTCGGAAACAGGGGAAACCCTGTAAATCGCTTCCACTGTTTCACTGTCCGCCCCCAGCTTCGCAAGCTCCTGCCCCCGGTAGAGGTAGGAAAGTCCCGCTCCAAAAGTATCCCCCACCGAATCACTGAAGCTGCGGTTTTTCACATAGTACCGGTATGAAGTCAAAGAATCCAGCACAAAGCCGCAGCCGGCCCCGTCAGTCTCCTCCACAAGACGTTTCAGCTCCTCCTCCGAGCCCGCCTCCCCAATTCCGGCAGCCGGAAAGAGTCCGGAAAGAAAATCTGTTCCCAGCTCACCGCTGGCATCATAAACATAAATAGTCCCCTCATAGCCATTGGCCAGTCCTGCTCCGGAAACGCTGCCCGGCCCCGTCTCTCCTGCCTCGGGCGCCGTTTCTATATTTGGGGTCCCCACATTGCTGTCAGGAAGCCCCGTAATCAGCCCGGACAGATCAAAAAATGACGGAAGGCTCAAAAGGATCACAAATAAAAGCACAAAACCTGCCGTAATCCCGATAAAGGATTTCGTTTTCACGTAATTCAAAAATTCATGCTTCCATACAATTCCAAACTGCTTCATTCCCCGTCACCTGCCTTCGCCACAAAAATATCATTTAAGGACGGTTCATACATGCCCGTCTGCTCCACATCAATGTCTGTCTCAGAAAGCGCTGCCAAAAGCTTTTTCTTCGCATCCTTGCACTGTCCCTCCAAGATCAGATACTCCTTTTTCACCTGCTCCACCTGGACCAGATGGGAAAGCTCTGCCTTTACTTTTTCTGCCAGGTTCTCTATGCTGTAATTGACCGCCGACAAGGTCAGCCGGTTTTTTCCCATCTCCTGCTTGATCTCCTTTAAACTGCCGCCCAGAACAATATCCCCGTGATTGATAATGGCAATATCTTCACAGAATTCCTCCACATACCCCATCTGATGGCTGGAAAAGATCACCAGCTTCCCCAGAGCGATCTGTTCCTGAACCACATCCTTGAGGATCTGAGAGTTGACCGGATCCAGGCCGGAAAACGGCTCATCCAGAATGATCATATCCGGATTGCAGATAAGAGTCTGGGCAAGCTGTACCTTCTGCTGGTTCCCTTTGGAGAGCGTTTCCAGCTTCCGGTCCGCATATTCATCAATCTCCAGCCGTTTAAGCCACCATTTTCCGCTTTCTCTGGCCTCTTTTGTCCCCATTCCCCTAAGCTTAGCCAGATAGACCATCTGATCCAACACTTTTTTCTGAGGATAAAGCCCTCTCTCCTCCGGCAGATAGCCGATCTTATGTTCCTTCGGGACAAAAGACTTCCCGTCTGCCAGCACCTGGCCTCCACTTGGGCGGAACACATCCATCAACACCCGGATGGTCGTAGTCTTACCCGCGCCGTTTCTTCCCAGAAGCCCCAGCGCCCTGCCGCTTTCCACTTCAAAGGAAATCCCGTGAAGGACCTCCTTATCGCCGAAGCTTTTTCTGATTTCCCTTACCTCCAGCTTCATAAAACTCCTGCTTCCTTTCTTCTAAAATGCTGCATTTTACTTTAACACGCTTTCCCGAAAAATGCAAAATATATATTCTACATATTAGTATTGTATTTGTCACAAAAAGAAATATCCGATCAGGCCTCCAATGATTCCGCCGATCAGCCCGGCTGTCACAATATACACGGTCCGCCCGCCCACCGCAGAGGTAACACGGAACCCGCCGGCGTCATTTATGGGGACTGCTTTTCCCTTTTCCGCCCGGTAGAGAATGTTCCTGCACTCCACAGCTCCCGCAAATTCCCAGCCGGCTGCCTCCGCCTCCTTAAGACTCTGCACCTGCCAGTCATTGTTGCGGCCTTCCCAGTCCCAGCCGTCCTTAAATACATTTCCGCCGCTCTTCTTCCTCCTGCGGTTAGTCAGATATTTCGTATCCATCATATAAGAAATCTCCTCTGCTTCCCCCGGCGTAAAGACAAAGCGGAATACCCGCATATTTTTCAAATGATACCCAGCCGCAGACTGTCGCTCCAGATACCGCGTGAGGCCGCCCACCGTCAGGACCAGGCGAAACTTTGTGATGGTATCCTTCTTCCCGTAAATGGCTTTCCATTCCTCCATGGAAAGTTTCAGCTCTCTGCTATAGCGCTCCCTCCAGCGCAGAAGGGTCAGACAAAACAGCAGGCAGCAGAATGTATAGATCATATCAAAGGCCGAAAACCAGCCCACTCCCTCCTCTGCGGGAAGGAACCAGAACAAAAGGGCTAATCCCTGCATCAGCACACAAACCCATAAAATCAGATGAATCTTGTCAGAAAACAGGCGGCTGTAACGTTCCACCCGTCTCGCCCTGTCCTCAGGGCTGTCATAAAGCTCATTGGTCTCCTCATCCTCCCAGTCTTTGGCCAGATAATAATTCATGGCTTCGTCCCGGCAGACCTGCCTCCAGCCTGTCTCCAGCGCCATATCCATGAGGGCCGACTTCTCCTGAATCTCCCGTCTGGTGGGATTCTTTTCCAGATCAAACCGCTCCACGTCATAAGCCGTGCGTTTCGGCTCTCCCTTCTCAAACACATACCAAATTCCCACCCTCAGATCTGTGAGGAACCAGCCCTGAAGGGACATTTCCTCCAGCCAGGCTCTCTCTTCCATCAGGCTGACAAACCATCGAATCGCTTTTTTCTTTTCTCCGGTTTCTGCTGTCCTATTTCCCTCCGTCATCTTCCATGCCTCCCGCAAGAATCTCCAGTCCGTTTTTAAGCTGATATTTTAACCGTTCCGTCTCTAACAGCAACGCTTCCCGTCCTGTCTCTGTAAGCTGATAGGTTTTTTTTCCATTTTCCTGGGAAACAATGGAAATCAGCCCATCCTCCTGCAGCCGTCCGATCATCGTGTAAAGAGTTCCCGTCCCCAGGCGGATCCTCCCCTGCGTCAGTCCGTGCACAAACTGCATGATCCCATAGCCATGCCTTGGCTCTGTCACCGCCAGTAGAGTATAGTAGGTCGTCTCTGTCATTGGCCTGTATTTTTTCAGAAGCGTATCTGCCGCCATATCGTCCTCACTTTTCATGGTGCATCTATGTCGTGCGTCAACATGTCGAGTCGCGACATATCGTCCATTGATATGGTAGCACGAAAAAAGAAACCCGTCAAGGGTTTCTTTTTTCGCCTTCTCTTTATTTCTTCTCCTCTTTCGGTTTCCGGAAGCATTCCAGCACAGGAATCAACAGGAAGGCCACGATTCCGGCTGTGAAACCGCCGTTATAGAGCAGAAATCCTCCATGAATCAAGGGAACACTGGTGACAAGGATCGCATGGATCGCTCCGGCCGCCACTCCCGCAAAAAATCCGAATTTCCCACTGACAGGCGCAAGGCCGCTGGCAAATGCCACGCCTACCAAAATCCCCTGTGTGACTAAGGTCCAGCTCTGGGCCGGCGCAATTCCGGACGCAAACATGGCAAAGGGAAGCAGGGAGGCAAGGGCATATCCCACCAAAATGGGAAACACTGTTCTCGGCTGGGCCCCCTGGGCGCTGAAAGACATCATGCACATGAGAGCTCCCATGGTCGCCCCGGTGAATTTCACTGCCGGAAATGCCACACTTCCATCCACCATGGTCATTCCGTGGACAATGTTAAAATAGAGCAGGAGGAACAGGCCGTAAAAGCCGATATTGACAAAAGTGGCCGGAACGCCAAAAAGTTCCGCATAGTCTGTTTTATAGCTGTCACTCTTCCATAGCTTTTTATAATCTTTGAAGCAATTCTTATCCATCACATAAGCCACGATCAAAAACAATACAAAAACCACTGCAAAGAACACCGTGACAAAAAGCTGCTCCCCGTCTCCCAAGTTGGTGTTGGAAGGCACCTCCACACCGGCAGATTTGAAAAAGACACAGAACATAAAGAATGCCAGGAAGCCTGCCGCCGGGCCTGCATTGTACAGATCATAGCCTTTATGGAAGTTGGGCGCGTGGGCGCAGAGCGCCGGCATCACAAGACCCACAACAATCCCGAAGATAATCGCGATCACAAGGCCCACAAAAGAAAACCCTGTCGCCTCCTGATTGGGATAACGGAAGATAAACTCACTGGCAAAAGGAGCCAGGGCTGTCGCAAACAGGGACAGATTGGCGACGCTTCCAAAAGACACCTTTTTGATCCTCGAATATACCCACACCCCGAAAATAAAGGGCCAGATGTTGACACAGTTCATGCCAAAGGTTCCGTATCCCACATTCAGCCAGAAAGCCGCCACAGTAAGCCCGCTACATTTCGCCTTACTGAAATACAGAACCCCGCAGCAGATCAGCCCGATCAGCCCTGTATTTAAAAATGCACTCCCAAGCCCTCCCAAAACGAAATAGTCCATGGTAAACTGGGACGGCCTGGTATTGATCCGCACAAAGCCCGGAATCAGCTCTCCCCAGTTTCCGGCACACAGCGCACCAATCAGAAAGGCCAGAGAAAATCCCAAAAGCGCCCTGAGAATCATCTTACTGCTGTCCCACGTTTTTCCGCCACTCATACAAATACCCTCCTTTTTCTAAATCCCTGTAATCGGGTGGGGGCTTTCCCCCAGCCGCCTGCGTCGGCACTATGCGCCACACCACAGACACATGCAGCGGCGCATACTTAGCGTCGACCGAAGCAGCGCAGAGGCGCAGGTTGTAGCAGCAATATCTCCCTCTCTGCCCTGTGTGCAAAAAGGACAGCATTCGTAAAGTCACAAATGCTGCCCAGACGGTCGGCTCATATAGGCTACGACTGCACCGTGTTTTTCACGTTTTTCCGTCAGCAATCGAAGCCTTTTCTCTTTCATTACTATAGCATGCTTCTTGAAATACGTCAATCGCGAATTTTATGAGTTTCCTCATTTTGCATTCTGCCAGGGGAGCCAGGAGGGAACGAAGTAAAAGCACCAGCCATTCCTGACGACTGCCCTTTCCAGCCAACCACCTCGCCAACACTCCTCAAAGACTCCTGGGTACGATAAGACTTTGTGGGATTACCAGGAAACCATATCAAGCCTGTAAATAGAATCTATTTTAATAATTTACTTTTGCAAATGGACAGCGTTTTCCAATACATTGGTTATTTTTTACAGAATGACTGCACACAATCTCCGGCTTTTCCATCTCAATCCCAAAATGCTCTTTTATAAAGTCAATAGCCGCAAGGATAGACAAGTACGAATCCCGTTTACAGCAGCGGGGGCCACCGACCGTCCCTATCTCTCCCAAAGCCTTTGAAGTCATCAAATTGGAAAGCCCAAAAGGTTCCGCCGCCAAAGGAGTAGATTTAGAAATAATAGATACAAACATACCCGCACTGATGCCGGCTCCGCAGGCGCCCCAAAAGCCGCAGGCACCACCGGGAACACTCTTTCCTCTGTTCATCATTTCAGACAACGCCTGCTGCAAATCAAGGTCTCCTCCAGCATTTTTATATGCCGTCAGCAAAGCCGAACCAACCATTACATGATGTTCCGGCCCATGCATATGACAAAACGGCTGCCCCATCATCTTCTCCATAATCTCAACCGGATTTTTTGATACTTCTTTCAGGCACATCCCGATAATGACATCCATACCAGCAGTATGGCACTCATTACATACATAATGCCCTTCTACACATCTGGTCTTGCTGTTTTCCTTCCTATGGCATATGACACACTCCATAACCTCATCTGTTTCCAGATACTCAAGTGGTGCTTTACATATCAAGCATTCTTCCTTCATAGGCAAGCTCATCTCCCTTAATAGTCATTTCTTTCCCCCCTGACACCGCAGACCACGCCTTTGATCATCCTCCTGTTTTCATTCAGCTTTGGGGCTCCCCGTCTCATAACACCATCTGGCAATATCACAGATCAGTTCTGCCGGAATCTTCTCGCTGTAAGGAAGCTGTACAGTCCCCTTGCTGGTCTTGTATCCTTTCAGACGTTCGGAAAACTCCTGGACTGCTTCCGGCCCCGGATACAGGCCCACATGGTTTTTAAAACCAGCGAACTGAATGATATTGTGCTTCTTCCAATAAGTCGGCATGCTCCACGAAATCCGTTCCTCCGCCTCCGGCAGCGCAGCACGCAGCACATCCCTTACTTCTTTCAGGTACTGCCCTGCTCCTTCCGGCTGCGCCGCAATATATTCGTCAATTGTCTCCGGAGCTTTCCCGCAGTAATGGCTCTGCTCCCGTCTCTTAAAAGTACGCCCGCACTTCGGACATGTCCACATATTCCACGCCTCCCTTATTCCCACTCTTTTACAGCACTGCCGCCAGTTTGTCTTTTCGCCTCCGCCAAGTCCTCCGGCAGATTAAAAAACCAGTCAATGTAGTCTATTCCGTAAAAAAACGGCTGTCCGATTCTCCTGGAATAAGCTGCCGTTATTTGCTGAGAGGAGCAATAACTGGTCACACAAAAGGGCTCCCCGAAAGGAGCCCACATTTCTTTAAGCCTCGCCTGCCTTCTCCACTCTCGTGATCGCTGTCTTCACCATGGGGATCCGGCAATTCTTGTTGCCGCCAAACTCCACAATGACCATGTCGTCCGTAATGTCGATGATCACACCGTAGAAACCGCTGGTGGTCTCCACGCTGTCGCCCACCTCCATGCTGGCGATCAGAGACTGAAGCTGCTTCTGCTGCTTCTTCTGAGGGCGGATCGCAATAAAATACATAAACGCGATGATCACGACAATGTAAATGACCCAGAAACCTACGCCGCCCATTCCACCGCCGCTGCCGCTTGCAAGTAACAAATTCATATTCTTTCTCCTTTTTCTGAGGAAGCGCCCATCATGCGCTCCAACTTTTCTTTTTTGTATGCGGCAAAGCGATGATTTTCGATCGCTTCCCGTATCTCACTCATCATTGTATTATAAAACCAGAGATTATGCAAGACGCAAAACCGCATTCCCAGCATTTCTTTGGCTTTCAAAAGATGCCGGATATAGGCTCTCGAGTACCTTTTGCAGACCGGGCAGCCGCAGCCCTCTTCGATGGGCGCCTGGTCCAGCTCATACTTTGCATTAAATAAATTCAGCTTCCCCTGGTTGGTGTACACATGGCCGTGACGGCCGTTCCTGGTGGGATAGACGCAGTCAAAGAAGTCTACCCCCCGCTCCACTGCCTCCAGAATGTTGGCCGGAGTCCCGACCCCCATCAGATAAGTAGGCTTTCCCTCCGGCAGATGGGGCACCGTCACATCCAGGATGTGATACATTTCTTCGTGGCTCTCTCCCACGGCCAGGCCGCCGACAGCATAGCCGGAAAGATCCATCTCAGCGATCTCTTTGGCGTGGCGGATCCGCACATCCGGAAGAATTCCACCCTGATTGATTCCAAAGAGAAGCTGTTTCTTGTTGATGGTATCCGGCAGACCATTTAACCGCTCCATCTCCGCCTTGCAGCGGGCCAGCCAGCGGGTGGTTCTGGCAACAGAAGCCTCAATGTAATCCCGCTCTGCCTTGGCCGGGGCGCACTCGTCAAAGGCCATGGCAATGGTGGAGGCCAGATTAGACTGGATCTGCATACTCTCCTCGGGCCCCATAAAAATCTTCCGCCCATCCACATGAGAGTTGAAGTAAACGCCTTCTTCTTTGATCTTTCTGAGGCCAGCCAGGGAAAAAACCTGGAATCCGCCAGAATCAGTGAGGACCGGCTTTTCCCAGGACATGAATTTATGAATCCCTCCCAGCTTTTTCACCACCTGATCGCCAGGGCGCACATGGAGATGATAGGTGTTGGAAAGCTCAATCTGCGTCCCGATCTGCTCTAAGTCTGACGTGGCCACAGCTCCCTTGATGGCGGCCGCAGTCCCTACGTTCATGAACACAGGCGTTTCCACAGTCCCGTGGACCGTGGAAAGCCTAGCCCGCTTGGCCCGACCGTCCTTTGTCAATATCTCATACATACACTATTCCTTTTTGGCTAACTTCGTCCTCATCAAATACCAGATGGGACCGGTCAGGAATACAGAAGAATATGCTCCGCAGATGATCCCCACGATCAGCGGGAGGGCAAACTCCCGGATAGAGGACACTCCCATCAGGAAAAGAACGAACACCATAATAAAAGTCGTCAAAGACGTATAAATGCTTCTGCTCAAAGTCTGGTTGATGCTTAAGTTGACCACAGAAGCCAGTTCTGCCTTCGGACCCATGGCCTTTAAGTTCTCACGGATCCGGTCAAAGATGACAATGGTCGCATTGATGGAGTAGCCCACAATGGTCAGCATACAGGCGATAAAGGTATTCCCCACGCTCCACTTGACAATGGCATAGAAAGCCAGCACCACCAGCACGTCATGGACCAGGGCTAGCACAGCGCTGGTTGCAAAGCGGATATCCTTAAACCGGAACCAGATGTAGATCAGCATAAAAATCGTTGCCACGATCACAGCCACAATGGCATCCTGCTTCATCTCTGAACTTACGGTGGCGCTTATGCTGTCTGCCTTGATATTTTCCTTGTCCACACTGTATTTTTCTGCCAGCTTGTCGTTGAGGCGTTCTCTCTCTTCCACAGAAAGAGTTCTGGTCTTGATGATGACCTCATTGCTGCCGCTCACCTTCTGGGTCTCCACATTGGCATCGCCGGTCACTTCTTCCACCAAAGGCACCACATCACTGTGGATGGTCTCCATGGAAAGGTCCTCGTTGAACGTCACATTGGTGGAGGTGCCGCCCTTAAATTCCAGGCTGTAATTCAAAACGCTTCCCTGATCTCCGTTTGCATAAATTCCCATAAATACAAACCCAGCCACAATCACCGCCAGAGAACAGACGATACAGATATATTTCTTTTTGACAAAATCAAGCTTTGCCGGAGCCTTGGCCTTGCCGTAAAGCTTTTCTGACTGGAAGCCCAAATTATACAGGGCGCTTAAGGCCAGCCTGGTAATCACAAGGGCAGTGAACATAGAAAGTACAATACCCAGGGCCAAGGTCTGAGCAAAGCCCTTGACCGTACCGGAACCTCTCCACAGAAGGACTGCCGCCGCAATGAGAGTAGTCACATTGCCGTCCACAATGGCGGAAAGGGCCTTAGAGAAGCCTTCCTTGACAGCTCCCTTCACCGTCCGTCCTGCCGCCAGTTCCTCACGGATCCTGGCAAAGATAATGACATTGGCATCCACCGCCATACCGATGGAAAGGATGATACCGGCGATGCCGGGCAGGGTCAGCGTAATGTCGAATGCGCTTAAGAACACGATCACCAGGGCCACATAGAACGCCAAGGCGATGGCTGCTGCCACGCCGGGAATCCAGTACAGGACAATCATCAGAGCGGCCACCAGGATAAATCCGATGAGACCCGCTTTTAAACTGGTGGAAATGGCATCCTGTCCCAGCTTGGCCCCCACCACGTTGGAGCGGATTTCCTTCAGCTCCAGGGGCAGAGAGCCGATCCGGATGGTGGAAGCAAGCTGGTTGGCATCCTCGTAAGAAGCCATCCCGTCGATGCTACAGTTCCCGCCAGTGATCTTTTCCCGGACCGTAGGGGTCCGCACCGTCTTGCCGTCATAGATAATGGAAATATTTTTTCCGATATTCTTCTCCGTGGCCTCTGCAAATTTCTGACTTCCCTCGTCGGTAAGCTGCAAAGACACATGGTATTCCGTGGCCCCGGTCAGCTGGTTCTTGGAACTGGCCGGCTGGGCCGTCTCCACATCGTCCCCGGTCAGCACCACATTTCCTTCTGCATCCTGAAAAGACAGACTTCCCGGCTGTCCGAGCTCCTCCAGGATCGCATTGGCGTCGGACACACCGGGGATATCTACATTAATCCGGTCAGAGCCCTCCTGATAGACTTCCGCCTCGTTGCTGTAGCCTGCCACACGAAGCTGCAGCTTATAGATGGTGTCCTGCATGTCCGTATCGGAAGGATTCTCATCTACCGTCTGATAAGTGATGCTCACGCCGCCTGCCAGGTCAAGGCCCAGCTTGATATCGCTCATGCTTCCGGAGCCCTCATCCCCCAGTCCCATCAAAGCCGTGTAGTAAAGTCCTGCCACTACGGCCAGAAGAACAAGAAGGCAGGCAATGCCCTTTCCCCGTTTGGAATTGTTCTTTTTGTAGGTTTTCATGGTCAATTTCTCCTTATATTGCTTTTCCCCCAGGTTAAGAACGGATCACTCGTCCGTCTCAGCCAGAGCCGCTTTTATCATAACCGCACATTCAATGCGTTTTTTCTGCATCTCGCAGCCAACATCATAGGCATCCGTAATAGAGCCGTGGAAATTCCAGGAATTGGCCGCACAGCCGCCGCTACAGTAAAATCTCGCAAAACAGCTCCGGCATTTTTCCTTGGCATAGACATTGCACAGTTTAAACTCATCCCGAACCTTCGTGTTGGTCACACCAGCATCCACGTTACCCAAAAGGAATTCCTCCTGGCCCACGAACTGGTGACAGGGATAGAGATCTCCCCAGGGCGTCACTGCCAGATACTCTGTCCCAGAACCGCACCCAGAAAGCCGCTTGGCCACACAGGGGCCCTGGCCGAGATCAATCATAAAGTGAAAAAAGTTGAAACCTCTCCCCTCTTTTTTCCTGCGGATAAATTCCTCTGCCAGCCTGTCATACTCCGCAAGAATCCGGGGCAGGTCTTCCTCCCGGATGGAATAATCCGCCTCCGGCGGCGCCACCACCGGCTCCACGGAGATCTGGTCAAATCCCTCGTCGGCAAAATGCAGCACATCCCGGGCAAAATCCAGATTGTATCTGGTGAAGGTCCCCCGGATGTAGTAGCTCTTCTCTCCCCGCTCCTTTGCAAACTTCTTAAACTTCGGCATGATGATGTCGTAGCTGGAACCCTTCCCATTCCTGGTGGGCCGCATCCGGTCGTTGACTTCTTTCCGTCCGTCAATGCTTAAGACCACATTGGCCATCTCTCTGTTGACAAACTCTGTCACATCGTCATTGAGAAGCATGCCGTTGGTGGTAATGGTAAACCGGAAATTCTTATTGCACTCTTTCTCCCTGGAACGTCCGTAAGCCACAAGCTGCTTCACCACTTCCCAGTTCATAAGCGGCTCGCCGCCGAAAAAATCCACCTCCAGATTCCGCCTGTTCCCCGAATTTTCAATGAGGAAATCCAGGGCTTTTTTCCCCACCTCATAGCTCATAATGGCCCGCCTGCCGTGGTACTCGCCTTCCTCCGCAAAACAGTAGCGGCACCCTAAATTGCAGTCGTGAGCTACATGGAGACACAGCGCTTTCACCACTGTCTTCCGGCTCTTAAAATCCGTCACATATTGTTCGTAGATGTCTTCCGTAAACAGAAGGCCCTCTGCCATAAGCTCCTCTATCTCTTCCAGGGCTTCCTTTATGTCGTCTTTTGGATATTTCCCTGAAAGCGAGGCAGCCACAGCCTCTTTCCCCTCTTTTTCGCAGACCATAACGGCGTCATACACCACGTCGTCCACCACATGGACTGCGCCGCTGCACACATCCATGACAATATTATACCCATTGCTTTTGTACTGGTGAATCACCTTTTAACTCCTCTCTATGAACGGAAGAAAAGACACTTCGCATCTGCAAAGTGCCCCCTTACATGCCGTATTAACAGAAACGGAACCTGACGTTCTGAAAAAACAGCTTCCGCCTCGTTCCGTTATTTGCGGTTTTCGCAGGACTGATTCCCTACGGTACAGGAAGTCTTGCATGCAGACTGGCAGGAGGTCTGGCACTCACCGCAGCCGCCCTTCTTCATGGACTCCTTCAGTGTACTGGAAGTCAACGTCTTTACTCTCTTCATGATTTTATCCTCCTATCCTTCCGCCGTACCTCAAAAGCCCGCTCTATCTGCCTTTAAGCCCCGGCGCAATATTTCCGCCGATAGTATAACACAGAATCTTCCATAAGAAAAGGTCTTTTTCCAAATAATCTTTCATATCTTGTCTTAACCAATACAAATTTTTTAAGAAAGAAGGTAATTCCATGGCATCTCCTCTTAAGAGCCGGCCCCTTTCCCTGGTCCGCTCCCTGCTTTTTTCCTACATACTGACCGGTATCCTGCTGTTCGTCCTCTCTTTTCTCCTCTATAAAATGAAGTTGTCCCGGAATCAGATTCGAATGGGCGTCTGTGTCGTCTATGTGCTTTCCTGCCTTTTTGGCGGATTCCTGGCCGGAAAGCAGATTAAAAACCGTCGTTTCCTCTGGGGCGGCCTGAACGGAATCCTCTATTTCGCTATCCTGTTTCTTCTCTCCCTGCTCTTAAACAAAGGCTTCCATGCAGGAATTCCCGGAGTCCTCTTAAATTTCACTCTCTGCGCCGGAAGCGGCACCATCGGTGGAATGTTGAGTTAGCCTGTTACGCAAGCGGACAGGATAATAGCCTGACTGGCTCTCTATCCCAATCAGGCTATTATTTTCTTCCTGCCACCAACCCTTTTTCTTGTCAAAATATGCTCACGGGCAGAGAGGGGGCATTACGGAAGCAGTGTGTGTGCCCCAGCTATAATCGGCCATCTCTCACAGATTTCAAATGCCTCCACATACTCCACCTTTGGCGTCCCGCATACAGATGCATAGTAGGTGCACTCACTCTTCAGAATATCATTATAGGATACACCAAAGGCATCCTTGCACCAGTCTCCCTGCTGGGAATCGTGGCACTTAAACATCTTCATCTTATCCTCAAACTCATTTGTGATATCCACAAAATACTGAGGGTGGAAGGAACTGCTCATTCCCATGGGGGTACAATAAAACAGCGGTGGAATATGGTCAATCACATCATGCTCCGTCTTGATGGCCTTCACCGTAGCCAGCACTCTGGCCTGAAACGCCAGATAACCAGTCGCATCGTGGTCTTGATTATAATCCCTGTTGGAAGGAGGCGCAAAAATCACATCCGGCCTTGCGATCCGGACCGCCTCAATGAATTTAAGTCTTGTCGGTTCATCATCAAACAGAAATTCATCCGGTTCATCCAGCCAAAGCAAGGTTGCCCCAATATAGTCAGCCGAAGCTTGCGCTTCTTTTTTGCGCATGGCAGCCGTCTCTTCTTTGGTATGCTCATAGGAACCAATGTTTCCGTTGGTTGCAATGCACATAAAGATTTCGTCGCCCCGTTTCTTCATTTTCATCAATGTCCCCGCCATGCGGAACTCAATATCATCCGGGTGTGCCCCAAAAGCCAATACTCTCATCTATATTCTCCTTTCCTGCCTCTTATCAAATTTCATTTACCGATCCCTTTGCAGCTTTTTCGTCCCTTTGTTTTTCATTCTCTTAGTCTGTCTCTCCCGCCATATAGTCTGCCAGTGTCTTTCCAACATAGTAATGTTCAAACAGTTCTTCCACGTTATCCTTTGTGACAAGACGGTTCTCATAGAAATATGCACTAGGAACATCCACACCGTTCAAAAGGTTGATGATGGCGCTCATGCAGTAGAAAGTCGGAGCCGAAGAACTATAGCAGGCAGACCCAAGGCAGTCGCCTTCATAGATTGCCTGAAGGATCGGCTTGTCATTGTCAATGGATGTGATCGGAATATCGCTGCCATTGGCCTTCTTTGCATTGATCATACCCACTGTCGCAGAAGAATAGAGGCCGAAAGCGCCGATCATATCTGGATAAGCCAGCAGTGCGCCTTCAAAGGCAGTATAATGTTCTTCCGGAGTGGACCCGGTCAGCTCCACAATCTCTACATCCGGATAATCCGCAAACACGCTCTTAAAGCCGTCGGCTCTGGTGGCTGCGTTGGGATGTATAAAAGGCAAACTCTGATAAATGATCGTCCCCTTCATCTCCACATTGTTCTCTTTCAGATAATCAAGGAGCAGTTCCCCCGCCATAACGCCCTGTTCCTTACATTCGGACATAACCACGGAATCTGCTTCCGATACCAAGGCCGGGTTTAAGGTTACACAAGGGATCCCCGCCTCTGTCAAGGCATCTAAGGCTCCCTGTACGCCGGTAAAATCACAGGGTGCAAGGATCACCCCGTCCACATCCTGAAGGATCCACTGCTCGATGGCCGCATTCTGGGCATCCTGATCGTAGTTCGCATCGTTCACCAGAAGCTCTACGCCAGCTGCCTTGGCATGGTCTTTCATGGAATCCAGCATCATTGCACCGACTTCGTCTACGGTAAAGTATACAGAAAAACCGATTTTATACTTTTCTTTCGGGACTGGAAGTGTTGTAGTCATATCATCCAGCACATTGACCACACCGCCGGTGGCTCTCAGCTTGAAAGAACAGTCCACACCAAGCTCATTATAATAGGTAGAAATGTCGAAGGTCTCCCCTGCCGGCTGCACATAATCAAAATCCAAAATCTGCGGATCTGCATTTGCCGTCTGTTCTCCTGCCGGAGCTTTGGTCTCTGCATTTTCAGTCGTTTCTGTCTTCTTCTCTGTCTCTTTTTTCTCAGCCGGTTCTTCCCCTCCTGTTTTGCAGGCTGCGAGAGACAATACCATTGTCAAAATAATTGCCAACCCTTTTTTCTTCATACAGTTACCTCCCTTTCTTATTCTATTATTTTTAACTTTTATAATAAGATATCAGATAATAGCTCCTCTGACAATTGAAATTCTTTTCAAAAATATTGCATTTCGTCCAATCTTATTTTGAACATTGTATTCTGTTCTCAAAAAATTGCATTTCATTCAAAACACAAAAAAAGAATCCTTTTACAGGATTCTCTCTTGGGCGTCTTTTATTTCTCCTCTTTCATATGCTCTTTTCGGTATCTCCCGGGACTGACCCCATAGTGTTTCATAAAGTTCCGATACAGGCAGGAACCATCATTGAAACCAGTGGCCTCTGCTACTTCCTCCAGGGACATTTCGTGCCCCAAAAGAAGCTGTGCTGCTTTTTCACAGCGCAGATCATTCAGGTAGGCATGGAAGGTCATGCCGATAATCTGTTTGAACAAAGTACAGTAGTTGGTTCTGGAAGTTCCAAAGCGAAAGGTAATGTCTTCCAGCCGCAGGCGCTCCTTGTAGTGATTGTGGATATAGTCCACACTGTCCAACATCATCTTATTGATCCGGTGATATTTCTGCTCCACCCGGGGAATTTTGGACTGATACAGGTATCTCCAGCCGAATATGTTGATGATGGTCATCAGAATGCTGTTTAAGATCTCGAACATGCCCTCTCTTCTTCTGTTAAATTCGTAGTGGAACCGTTCGATCTGGCGGAATAAAAAAAACTGGTCATCGGCAGATAAGGGCACCTTGGCAATCACGCTCTCCTTTTTCTCCAGGGCTGCATCCATCAGAAGGAAGGTGAGCAGCCGGTCTTTGATCGTCTCCCCAAAGGGATCATACTGCAGAAATTCCTTGGAAAATTCCATAATGTAGAATTGAGTGTCCGGCTCCAGATACTCTTCTGTCGCAATAACTTTCGGCGGGACAATAAACATATCCCCCCTCCTCAGCTCTACCGCCGCATCTCCCACACAGTGTTTAAGGCGCCCGTTTTTCACTGCGCAGATGAAAAAATTGTCGCGGATCAGATATTTGTTTGCATCCACATAAGTATAAGCCAGTCCAATTCTGCACAAATTGCAACTTTCTGGATAGTTATTTAAGGTCACCAACAGAGGTTTTTTTGTCTTCATATGTTTATCTTACCATACCGTCTGGCAGGATTTCAAGCCGACAATTTACAAATTGCAATTTTTATATTATAATGATTATATTTATGGAGGAAGGGAAACATGAAGAAGATCTTGATTATTTCTCCTAATTATCAGGAAGATCGCTGCTATGAATGGATAGAGGCGGCAAACAGCACATCTCCCCACAAAAATATTCTGATATTCGACTATATTTCTCCAGAAAACCCCATCAGTGAGAACGTCACTCTGTATGACTGTCTGGAAATCAAAGAAATGCTCTGCCACATAGATCTGACAGACTATGAGGGAATTATCCTGATCCATGGGACAGAATACATTCCCTTTACTTCTGCCGCCCTGAGCCTTCTTCTGACTCATGTGAAAATTCCTCTCGTTGTCATCAGCCAGAATGCGCTTTTGACCCAGAAAGCCAACTACCATATGGAATGTTTCAACGGTGCTGTCTGCTTTATCCTGGCAAATCCGGTACCTGGCGTTTTTAATGTCATCAAAAATGAATGGGCCAACACCCTGGACGTCCACTTTGGTTCCAGGATTTCCCAGACGACTCCTTTTGATTTTCAATACATTGATATGTATTCCGGACGGTATGGGGAGATTGTGGAGTATACCTTCCATTTCCGGCACGGCTCTGTCAACCCCACAGCCAAAGATCTGCTGTCCATGCCAAGGCCCGTGTCGCCTATGAAAAAATCAGCCAATGTCACTTATATCCGCGCTTACCGCCGCATGCCCTATCATTACTACAATTTTTCTACCAGCAGGCCGGCGGCAGTCTTCCAGGAATTATATGATCTGCCCTCTATTTTGGAGCACGAAGGTCTCAATGCCCTCGCCTCTTTTGCCGGACACTGCAGGCGGTGCCATGTGCCTTTGTATCTGTGCCCCCTGGTATATGAAGACGTGGATTATGAGAACGTTCTGGAACCGGTCTTAAAACACGGGGCGGTTCTGATCCAAAATCTCACTGTTTTTTCCGCTTACGCCAAGCTGGTCTACGGATACGGAGACGGGCATTTCCAGAAATATCTGGACACCAATTATGTATTTGAGGATTTATCCGAAATAAAATAGAAGGAGGACCCATGTCATGAATAAAAAAGAAATTTCTGAGATAAAGAAACAGTTCACCCAAGAGCATTGCGCCATCACCCGCATCTGCGGCTGTTATGTGGACGGCGAGGGGGAACGGAAAGCGGACATGAAAGAGGCATTTCTTTCTCTTCCGGAGGAAGAAATGTTTAAATATTTTGAAATCTTCCGCAAAAACCTGTCCGGGACAGTCGGAAAAAACCTGATCAATCTGGAATTTCCTCTGGCGGCGGAAAATGAGGGCAGCGCCCATGATCTACTCCTGCGCCTTCGGGAATCCAGACTCACAGACGACGTGCTTCTGGATACGTTCTATGATAAAATCCTGGAAACCCTGGATATGGAGGGAAGCTTTTTGATTCTTCTCATCCATTCTGTCTATGACATTCCGGGAAAATCCACAGATGGGAGCGAACTGTTTGATGCCTCCGACGAGGTTTACGATTATCTTCTCTGCACCATCTGCCCGGTGAAGCTGACCAAACCTGGGCTCTGCTACAATACTGAGGCCGGAGTCATCCAGAATCGAACCCGGGATTGGCTGGTGGAGCTGCCTGTGACGGGTTTTCTCTTTCCTGCTTTCAACGATCGGAGTACGGATATTCACAGCCTGCTTTTCTATTCTAAGGATGCCAATCTGTCTCAGGCTCGCCTCATCGAAGAATTCCTGCGCTGCGTTCTCCCTCTGGCGGCAGACAGCCAGAAGGAAACCTTCAACGCTCTGGTGGAAGAAACCCTCGGGGACGGCTGTGATTTCGAGGCAGTCAAGGCCATCCACGAAGAGCTGGCCGAGCGGCTGGAGGAGACAAAGGAAAACCTGGAGCCCTTAATCCTCTCAAAGACCGAGGTCCGCTCCCTCCTCTCTGAAAACGGTGCCGACGAAGAACGGCTCTCTGATTTTGAAGCCCGATACGAAGAAGCCGCCGGCTCTGGCGCCCCCATTCTGGCGTCCAATATCGTCAACACCAGAAAATTTGAGATCCGCACCCCTGACATTGTCGTTCAGGTGAAGCCAGAGCAGGCCTCCCTGGTGGAAACGCGCGTCATTGACGGGCGTCCTTGTCTGGTGATCCCCATGGAGGGGCAGGTGGAAGTCAACGGAATCTGTCTTGCCCCTTACATACAAGAAGAGCAGGAGGAAGTAAATCATGAATATGAATACAGATGATACAAAAAATCTCATGTGGAAAGAGATTCACACGGAACATATCGTGCAGGATGAATGGATTGACTTCAGACGGTCCACCTACCAGTTTCCTGACGGAAGTACCTTTGAGCCCTTCTACAGTTACAGCCGCAGAGATTATGTGGTGATCGTAGCCTCAGATGAGGACGGAAACTATCTGTGCGTCCGGCAGTTCCGCCAGGGAATCGGAGAGGTCACGACAGAATTCCCGGCAGGCGGCATCGAGCGGAGTGACGGCAGGGAATATGGGGCAGAACGCTCCTCGTCCACCGCTGAAGATGCCCTGGAGGCCGCAAAAAGAGAGCTGCTTGAAGAGACTGGGTATATATCTGAAACCTGGAAGCCTCTGCTCACCATCCCCTCCAACGCCACAATCGCAGACAATTATGCCTATATTTTCACGGCAAAAAACTGCCGCAGGGCCGCAAGTCAGCACCTGGATGAGACAGAGTTTCTCCATGTCAGGAAACATTCTGCCGCTGAGATTGAGGAGCTTATCGAAAAGGGCGGCTTCCAACAGGCAGTCCATGTCATGGCGTGGCTTTTGGCTGAAAAGGGACATATAGGCAGGTAGCTATCCGTCGTTCTTATTCTTCTCCGATTTTCCCTGTTTTATAGATGAACCGGACTCCTTCTGCCCTGTTTCCTACACCATCCTTAAAAGATCGGTAGTTTTTAGCCGCGTTTGTCACTGCCGTCACGCGTTCTTTTAGTTCCTTAAGATCCCCGTCAAAGGCATCCACAAGGACTTCTATCCCCTCTTCATCTAATTTCTTCACACCGTCGGAGAGCTCACCAGCCCCGTCCTTTAACTGCTCGACTCCGTCGATTAAGGCGCCGCTCCCTCCCGAAAGCTGGCCGATTCCTACATAGAGACTATCGGCCCCGTCAGAGAGCTGGCCCGCTCCTCCTTCCAGCCGGCCGGCGCCATCCACAAGACGACCGGCTCCGCTTTCCAGCTGACCGGCTCCATCCACAAGACGGCCGGCTCCTCCTGCCAGTTCTCCGGCTCCGCTTACCAGCTGGCCGGCTCCATCATTGGCAGAGGCCACGCCTGCCGTGTAGGTTAAAAGCCCCTGGTAAAACTGGTTATAACTGTCAATCTGAGACCTCAGGACAGAAAGGCTGGCCGCTCCTGTTTTTGCGGCCGTCACTGCCGCCTCAACCTGCTTTGCCACATCCGCGCTCTGCATATTCTGGGCGATCAACTCCTGAAGCTTCGCCTCTGTGGCCTGGGAAATTTTCTCCTGGATTTCTCCGCTTCCCATCTGGGCATCCATGGCACTTGAAATCCCTGCCACTGCTGTCACAGCATCCGGATCTCCGGCCTCAGCTGCCGCTCTGAGCGCCTGATAGGCGGATTCATCCATTCCGGCTGCCGCCAGCACCCCCTGAAGGACCTGCTGTCTCACGGCTGCTTCCACTGCAGTGCGCACATCTCCGGTCTGTTCCCGCACTTTTGCCTCCACCTTCTGCCTCGCAATTCCCATGGCCTGCTCTCTCACGGCGTCTTCATTTAAGGTCCCGAGCGCTCCTTCCAGCACCTGGCCGTAATTGTCCCTTGTGAGAGCCGGAAGGGAGAGGCCAGAAGCCTGAATCTGAGCATTGGCTGCCGCCAGAAGAGAGTCAAACACTTGCCCTGCGCCTCCATTTAAAGTATCGTTGTTGGCCGCAAGCTGCCCCAGACCATCCTTCAGTGCACAGACTCCGGCTTCCAGAGTCTCTGTTCCGGCTTTCAGAGTTTCGGCTCCAGTCTTCAAGGTTCCGGCTCCAGCCTTTAATTCACCTGCTCCGTTTTTCAGATCGCCTGCACCATTTACCAGATTTCCAGCTCCCGTGGCCAGGGCCTTTGCGCCGGAATGCAGTTGTCCGATCCCGTCGGTCAGCTCTCCGGATTTATCAAGCAGCTCAGAGAGCCCACCGTAGAGGGCCGAGGAACCGTCTGTCAACTGGCCCATGGCCTCCGTCAGCTCTTCCATGGATTCATCCAGTTCATCAAAGGAATCTGTCCGATCCATATCCAGCTCGTCAAACACTTCCGTGGTCGCCAGGGTCATGGTCGTCTCCAGCGCAAAATCCTTCACATCTGCCGTCACCTCCATATAATCGGGAAGCTCGAGCTTTTCCCGGTCCAACTCCAGGCTTTCCTGAAGCCCCGGCATGGCAAAGCCCGCCACAATGGTGCGGTCTCCGTCATTGATCACTTTGCCGTTGGAAACCTCCACATTGGTGAACCGTTCATTGTCAAGGACCATTCCCGTGACCATAATGAAGGGAACATAGATCCGTTTCTTCTCCCCGCCTATCTCCACATCCTCATACTGCCTGTTGGTATAATCAAACCGCATGATAAGTTTTCCGCTCTTTCCGGCCATCTCCTCTGCAGCCACCTTTTTCCCGTCCAGTTGAAAACTTACCGCCATTTCCACGGGAAGCTCCTTCTCCAGATTTTCCTGGGTATAAATGTTCTCCCCGTCTTCCCCTTTCATCCAATCGCTGACAATCACTTTCTCTGTCGTCCCGTCCGCTCCTGCGATCACATAGACTGTCTCCTCCATGGAGCCCTCCACAGGTTTGGAGTCTTTTTGTCGGGCTGTCTTTTCCTCTTCTATCCCTATGACCTGCGGCCCGGCTTCTCCTCCTCTCCTCATACCTGCCGCATAAGCTCCTGCTCCCGTCATGCCAAAGATCAGAGAACCGCCGAGAATCAGAGCCAGAAGTTGTTTTGCCTTTCCGTTTAGATATCTGACATTCAGTTTTTCCGCTTTTGTCTGTTTTTTCCCTTTATATTCCATCATGATGTGCTTCATACCGTAACCTCCACTTTCTTTTTTACTTTCTTTTTCATTCCCATGCTTGTGGCGCAGATGATCCGGTCAAAGAGCATGAACATGGCCGGCAGCGCCAAAATTACAGAAAACATACTGACAATCGCCCCTCTTGCCATCAACATGCACAGAGAGCTGATCATATCAATGTCCGAGTAAACCGCCACGCCGAAAGTCGCCGCAAACAGCCCCATGGCGCTGACGACCACGGAAGGGATGGAAGCCGCCACAGCTGTGACCACTGCCTCCCGTTTCCCCTTCCCATTGTACCGTTCGCTTTTATACCTGGTGGTCATGAGAATCGCATAATCCACCGTGGCTCCGAGCTGGATGGTACTGATGCAGATGGGGGCAATGAACGGAAGCGAGATGCCTGTGTAATGGGGCAGACCCAGGTTGATAAAGATTGCAAACTCGATCACTGCCACCAGAATCACCGGAAGGGTCAAGCTCCGCTCCACGATCAGGATAATAATGAAAATCGCCACAATGGAAACAGCGTTTACCACTTTGAAGTCCCGGTCTGTCACCTCAATCATATCCTTAGTACAGGGCGCCTCACCGATGAGCATACCCTTTTTGTCGTACTTTTTCAGGACCGCATTGAGGCTATCAATCTGGTCATTGGCCTCACTGCTGGCCGTCTTATATTCTGAATTGATCAGCAAAAGCTCCCAGTTGTCGCTGCGCAGAAGGCTTTTCACAGAATCAGGTATCATCTCTTCCGGGATCATCGGACCGACGACAGATTCCAGTCCCAGCACATACTTCACACCGTCTACCTGTTCCAGCTCTTTGATCATGGCCCTTTTATCCTCTGTGTCCACAGACACATCCGTCAGTACCATGTGGGTAGAGCCCACATCAAAGGCCTCCTGGAGCTTCGTGTTGGCGACAATATTGTCCATGTCTTTTGGCAGACTGTCGGAAAGCTCATAGTAAACTTCCTTTCCGGTCTCATGATACCCGATGTAGGCCGGAACAAGGATCACTGCAAACAACACCAGAAACACAGGAAAATATTTTGTAATCACACCGGCCAGCTTTTCTGTGGCCGGAATTAGGGATCTGTGCTTTGTTTTCATGAGAAGCTTATCTAACACAAGGATCATTGCCGGAAGGGTCGTCACACAGCCTGCCACCCCCAGAACAACCCCTTTCGCCATGACGATCCCAAGGTCTTTACCCAGGGTAAAGCTCATAAAGCACAGGGCAATGAACCCGGCCACTGTGGTGATGGAGCTTCCCACCACGGAACTGAGGGTCCGCTTTATGGCCTCTGCCATGGCCTCCTTCTTATCTGGGTGTTTTTCTCTCTGTTCCTCATAGCTGTGCCACAGGAAAATAGAATAATCCATGGTCACTGCCAGCTGCAAAACGGCTGCCAGGGCTTTTGTCAAGTAAGAGATTTCTCCCAGAAAATAATTGGTCCCCATATTGAGCAGAATGGACATTCCTATGCTTAACAGGAATACAAAAGGGATCAGGAAATTATCCATAAAAACCATCATGGCCGCGCAGGCCAGGAGAACGGCGATTCCTACATAGATCGGTTCTTCCTTCTCACACAGCTCCTTCAAATCTGTAACCAGGGCCGACATTCCGGAGACGAAACATTGTTTCTCTGTGACCCGCTTGATTTCTTGAATGGCTTCCATGGTCTCATCGGCAGAAGTGGAGCTGTCAAAGAACACGGCCATCATGGTGGCATCCCCGGAGTTAAACGCCTCATAAAGCTTATCCGGGAGCAGTTCCATGGGGACGGACAGAGCCATAACACTGTCATACCAGAGTGCCGTGTCCACATGATCCACTTCCTCTATGGCCTTCTTCATTTCTGCCACAGCTTCCTCCTCCATCCCCTCTGCGATGATAAAGGAAAAAGCCCCTTTTCCAAAATCGTCCATCAGGATATCCTGGCCTTTCACCGTATCCATATCTCCTGGCAGATAGGTCAACATATCGTAATTGATCCTTGTGGCGGCCATACCGATCACCGAAGGGATCATCAAAAGAATCGCGATTACCAGAATCGGGATCCGACATTTGACCACCGTTTTTCCGAATTTCATCCGTTTTCCTCCTTCTTACTCTCAATAATTTTGACTGTGCAGAGGGCCACACACAGGTTTAAAACCCCTTCTGCAAAAAAGGTAAGCCCTGTCACCGCCATAAGAGCTGCAGCTCCGGCAAAGGGGTCTGCCACCAAAAGCAGTCCACACAAAGCGGAAATAACAGCCGTAGAAGCGATCATCCACCAGCGGTCAAGGCCAAAACGTCTGGCATCAAGAGCTGTCTGCAGTTTGAAAAGGCCATCTGTCAGAGCAATCACTCCTATGATTACATGAAGTACCCAGATCACACCTTCCGCGTGGAACAAAAGCAGAAACCCCATGGCCACTGACAAGAGGCCGAAAGCTAAGTCAAACTGAAAGGCCAGACGATAAAGGTCCCTGGAAAAATATCCGACCAGCTTGATGGCCCCGCAGACAATGAGCATTGTCCCTGTCATTTGGCAGAGCATCTTCACAGAAAACTTTGGCCAGGCCATAAGAACCACCCCCACTCCGCACAAGAACAATGAAGTGACAATGTATCCAAGCTTTGCCGCTTTTACAGTCTTCCGATTTCTCATAATCACACCTCCCTTACACTGCCTTATTCTATCTCTTTTCCCTGAATAGGAAAACGGACAAAAATGACCCGGTGCACAAAAATCGTACACCGGGTCATTTTTGACTGAAAATCAGACATATTCCAGAAAATGCCTAAAAGCAGATACATTTCCAGAAAGAGTTTTATGTTAAAGTGTGGATACTATAGTGAGCGGCTCCATTGTTCATCACGGCACCTGTAAAATTGAAAGGAGACTGTTTATGAAAACCATTCGACTGTTTCTTATCGTCCTTATCCTTATATTTCTTCCCGCAGGCACAGCTTCTCTCCCTTTTTCTGACACAGAACAGAGCAGTTCTAGCCCCCGCATCACCGCCCACAGAGGCGCTTCTGCCCTCGCGCCGGAGAATACCCTTCCTGCCATTCTGGCTGCCATTGAGGCAGAGGCGGATTTCGTGGAGATCGACGTGCGGGAAACTGCCGACGGTATTCCAGTTCTCTGCCATGATGCCTCTCTTCTGCGCACCGCCAAAAAAGACGGATATCTGCAGGACTATACCTATGAGGAGCTTTCCTCCCTTGATTTCGGAGGATGGTCCGCCGATCCCTGCCAGAAAGTTCCTATCCCCACTCTGGCCCAGGCCCTTGAGGCCTGCAGGGGACGCATCCGCATGAACATTGAATTAAAATCCGGAGAAGGACTGGAAGAAGCCGTCCTGGCTCTCATCGAAGCTTATAACATGGAAGAGCAGGTAGTCATAAGTTCTGTAAGTCTTTCCTGTCTGGAAAAAATAAAAGAAAAAAAGCCGGATATCCCCACCGGCTACATTGCCTCCTCTCCCTGCCTTGAGCTGCTCCAGGAGGAGACTGTGGATTTTTTCAGCGTATCCGCTGTCTGGGTCACCGCAGACTTCATAAGACAGGCCCATCGGCTTGGAAAAGAAGTCCACATCTGGACTGTCGATACCCCCCAAGCCCTCCTGAGCGCAAAAGCCCTTGGCGCCGACAATGTAATCACCGACTGCCCGGATCTTGCCTGGTCCCTGTTCGCGCAAAAGCCCTGAAGCGTCTTACCCCATATGGCTCATATTGGCAAAAGCTCCCTCGATACCGCCGGCCAGCATAACTCCCAGCCGCCTGATCACGTCCTCCGGCTCATAATTCATACCGGAGGACAGCCAGTCCAGGATCATTCCTGTAAGGGCCGCCCGGTAAAAAGAGGCCATCAGCCTTTTGTCCTCCTCCTGCACCTCATAGCCCTTGGCGGCCTTTTCTACAAACCGTTCCATCACATCCATTCCGATCCGGTTCAGATACTGTTCAAAAATTTCTCTGTTGACAGAATTATAAATATGGTAAATGCTTCTCTTATTCTCCAGGGCAAACCGGGCGGCCGCGATAAATCCCTCTTCCCAGGAATCTTCTCCCAGATGTTCCCCCAGCACCCGCTCTGTCTCTTCTCTTAAAATCACTTCCACCAGGGCCGGAACATCCTCAAAATGGTAATAAAAAGTATTGCGGTTGATCCCGCAGTCTTCCACAATGTCCTTAATGGTAATCTTATCAATTGGCTTCTCCCGTAAAAGCTTTAAAAAAGAATCCGCAATGGCTTTTTTGGTAAATGCCGACATAGCTCAAATCCTCCCGAGTTGTTCTCTGTTTTCATTTATTCTGTATATCATTTCTATTACTGACCGCTGTTTCTGCGGATCACTGGTTTTTGTGGATTGTATGTACTGTTGTGCAGGAATTCCCGTCCGATCTCCTCCCCGTCTTTCATGGTCACCAGATCTGTCTCCACCCGGTATCCTTCTTTCCCATAGCTTTTGTAACGCTCCTCACCAGGCGCAAGGGAATCATCCTCCACATAAGAGGGTTCGGGAACAGGAATCGTTTCTACAACGCGGGAATCCATTTTTACTGTGACCCCCTCCTCAAGAACTGGGATCCCGTAAATGTAGCAGACCACCTCCGGTCCGTAAGCATCTAAAAGCACCAGAATGTTTCCCGTTGAATTGTTTCTGAATTTCAGATCAGAATTCCAGTAGGAAATCATGGCGTCCTCCCCCAAGGGCACATAGGACACCGTCATGCTGTGGTTCTTCCTCTCCGTGGTTTCGAGACCTGCCTGGATCACCGCATTATAGATGGTGGAGGATACCTGGCAGACACCGCCGCCAAACTCTGGCACCACCTCGCCTCTGGAATAGGTAGCCGCCTCCCTATAACCTTGTTCCTCTGTGGTCTCACCAATCACCCCATTCATGGAAAACTCTTCTCCTGGGGCAATCAGCGTATTATTTACCGTGTCAGCCGCCAGCTTCACGTTGTGGTCCCGGTCTTCATTGTCTACTTCCGCCTCTGTGCTGAATTTTGCCAGGAGGACATAAGCTTCTTTCGCCTGCTCCAAATTCATGTTCGGAGAAACCTGGGAAACCTTTCCGGTAAGGACAGCGTCATAGTCTCCAGAGGTAACGGCCCTCTCAAGCTGTTCAAGCAGATCCTCCCGGTCCACCTTTCTTCCGCTTTCCTCCCCGGAAAATTGAAAGCCCGACGTCTCATCATAGCCGGTCATAGCTGCATCTTTTGCCGCAATATCAAACTGGCTGCCAATCTGGTCCACGGCTTTTCTGGCCTCCTCCTCATCGTAAGTGTCCTTTACACTGAAATGTCTGGGCCAGCGCTGCAGACTAGTGATATCTGCAATCCGTTCCTTTTCTGTCCCGGTTCGCCCCAGGGCAAAGGCTTCTGTCAGAACCTCATCCCTGTTGCTCTCCATGAGATTTTCAATCTCATAAGTCTCACCGCCGCACTCTGCCTTCATGGCCCAGGTGCTCTCAGCCGTCATTGTCACCGCCGCCACCTGTTTCCTTGCCTCTTCCATGGTAAGGCCTGCCAGGGGAATATTCTCCACGTAAATGCCCTCATAAAAAGTCTCCGAAGGTTCCAAAAGCTTCCTGTGTTCCATTGTCTTCTTTATAAAAAATGCACCTGTCACCACAAAGACCGCCAAAAGCCCCACAAGGCCCATACAAAATAGCGGCGCCCTCTCCCACAGGCTCTTTTTCTTCTTTCTTCTGTCCAGATTCACCCGCTGCTGTTTTCTATCCATGAGGCTGCTCCTTAACATTCTTACATATTACTTTACAAAAAATCCTGGAATTTGTCTATGGAACTGTTGCACATTTTTCCGATTTCGTTTATACTGGTAAAAATGAAATCAAGGAGGATATACAACATGCGACATCTTTTAAGCCCTCTGGACTTCTCGGTGGACGAGCTTGACCGGCTGATGGAGCTGGCCGGCGATATAGAAGCCCACCCAGATAAATACAAAGAAGCCTGCAAAGGCAAAAAATTAGCTACATTATTTTATGAACCAAGTACCCGCACCCGTTTAAGCTTCGAGGCAGCGATGCTAAATTTAGGGGGCAGTGTCCTTGGTTTTTCTTCTGCTGATTCCAGTTCTGCCGCCAAAGGCGAGAGTGTTTCCGACACCATCCGCGTGATCTCCTGCTATGCCGACATCTGCGCCATGCGCCACCCCAAGGAGGGGGCCCCCATGGTGGCTGCTATGAAATCTGGCATCCCGGTCATCAATGCAGGGGACGGCGGACACCAGCATCCCACCCAGACCTTGACGGATCTTTTGACCATCCGTTCTCTGAAGGGCCGCCTGAGTGGAATGACCGTGGGGCTCTGCGGCGACTTAAAATTCGGCCGGACTGTCCATTCCCTGATTGAAGCCCTTGTCCGTTATCCAGATATCCGGTTCGTACTGATCTCCCCCGAGGAACTGCGCGTCCCCAGTTACATTCGGGAAAACGTGCTGGATGCCCATCAGATTCCCTATGAGGAGGTCCGCGATCTGGAAACAGCCATGCCTTCTCTGGATATTCTCTATATGACCAGAGTCCAGAAAGAACGTTTCTTCAGTGAGGACGAATATATCCGCATGAAGGACTGCTACATTCTGGACCGGGCAAAGCTGAAAACCGCCAAATCAGACATGTGTATCCTCCACCCTCTTCCACGAGTCAATGAAATCTCTGTGGAGGTGGATGACGACCCCAGGGCAGCCTATTTTCCTCAGGCCCAGTACGGCGTTTACATACGCATGGCTCTGATTTTGACTCTGCTTGAGATTACTGTGTAAACCTTTTCTTCTGCTCTGATCTATCATGTTCGGAAGGTCAAAAGACGATTATTTGTCCTTTTGACCCTGGTATCATATCATATGCATATTATAGAAAGGATAGAATGTTATGTTAAATATCGGCGGACTGAAGGACGGCATCGTCCTCGACCATATCCAGGCCGGAAAGAGCATGGATATTTATAAATATTTGAAACTGGATAAACTGGACTGTCAGGTAGCCATCATTAAGAATGCGAGAAGCAATAAAATGGGCCGCAAGGACATCTTAAAAATTGAGGGCGGCCTGGATGTGGTAGATCTGGATGTGCTGGGATATATTGACTGTAACATCACAGTCAATATTATCAAAGAGGAAAAAATCGTAGAAAAGAAAGTGGTCCGGCTTCCTGGAAAGCTGACCAATATCATCAAATGCAAAAATCCCCGATGCATCACCTCCATCGAGCAGGAGCTTCCCCATGTGTTCCTCCTGGCTGACGAGGAAAATCAGGTGTATCGGTGCGCATACTGCGAAGAAAAACACAAATAAGTCTGCCTACGTCAGAATACGCAGGTGTCAAAGGCATGATCATATATCTCCCTTTTGGACAGCCAGGCCAGAAGAAATTTCTCCGCCAGGCTGTCATGGGTGATAGCCTTTCTGGCCTCGGCCGGTGTATACCAGGCGGCATCATCTACCTCGGCCGTCATGCCTCCCAGGTCATAAGAATCTACAATACTGGCAAAATTCAGCATGAGCGTGTTGCTTTTCTCAAAATATTCGCTTTGGTTGAAGCAGCAGGCTGTCACTCTGAGTCCCATCTCCTCCATAACTTCTCTGGCCAGGGCATGTTCTGCTCCCTCTCCTTTGTTGATGTATCCGGCCACCAGGATATTCCTGTCCCGCCCATACTGTTTGATCAGCAGAACCTTTTTTGCATCCGGGCTGTAGACAATGGTGCTGATGGCTGCATGGAAGGTCGGGAACCGGTACGCCTGGCACCGTTCGCACCAGGGGATCATCCCTTCCTTTTCCAGATATTTAGGCACAAGCCTCGTTCCGCATTCTGTACAATAAGACATGTTATCTTTCCCCCTCTTTCCTCTCCTGCCTCCGGTATAAAATCACCACCACAAGAGCGCTCAAAAAGCCGATGACTGCTCCGGCCAAAACATCTGTTGGGAAATGAACCCCTACATACAGCCGGGAAAGGCCGATGGACAGAGCCAGCACAAGCATTCCCCAGCCAAATGCTTTTCTGCCTTTTGGAAGGGCAAGAACAAGCACGCCCGCCGCGGCAAAAGCACAGCCGGAATGGCCCGACGGGAAAGAAAAGTCCTTCAGTCTCCCCACCAATGGAATCAGATCGGAAAACTGGTCATAGGGCCTTGCCCTTTGCACCAGGTTTTTCAGTCCCAGATTCAAAATCACAGCATCCACTGCCAGCGCTGCCAGCATAAGAAAGCCATAAGTCCTTGTTTTCGGATAGATGGCCAGAAGAATCCCCAGGACAATAAAGAACCAGCCGCCGTTTCCCAAAAACGTAATCGCTTTCATAAAACCGTCCAGCCAGTCTTCCCGTATGTACTCCTGAATAAAAAACAAAATCTCATGTTCCAAACCTGTAAGTGCTTCCATCTGATTTCCCCATTCCTGTCTGCAGCCCCAAAAATCCCCTTTTTGATCTCAGAAAAAACCTCCCAGGGATTGAACTTTCCCACAAATAAGTCTATCATATCATAAGTCTGTGGAAATGGGTAGTCTGCACTTGAGTTTCCTTGTGTTTGTTTTTCGAAAAATAATGGAAGAATCTCAAGTGGTTTTTTGTTTTGTTTTCAGGCCGGGGCGTGGGTCTGTCCCTCCGCTTCGGCAGACTTGTGTGCCGATCACCCCTGTCAGAATGAGAATGGTACAGGCCACCTGATAAAAATAGAGGGGTTCTTTCAAAAACAAGACTCCGGCGATCACCGCTGCCGGCGTTCCTGCATTAAACCAGGCCGTTGCCTTGAGGGCAGTCATATGCTGCAGCATGTAGCCCTTCAGGATTCCTACAACAAAGGTTCCAAAAAACCCAAAAAACAGAACTGCCGCCACAAACTTTCCCTCCTGAAACGCTGCCAGAACCACCGGCAGCTCTATGACATGGAAGCCAAACTGGAAGGCCAGAACAATCATCGTAATCCCAAAAGAAATTGCGCAGGAGGCAAAGCTGATCTCCGCAGCAGAATACTCCTCCTTCAGATACCGGATAATCACGCCGTTCAGCGCTTCCATAAGAAAGGTTGCTGACAGGAATAAAAGTCCCCTGATATCAAACCCCCGCACACTGTCAGTGGAACCGATGAGGAGCATAGCAGGCCGCGCTTCCCTTTTCCTCTGTAATGTACATGAAGCACTCCAGCCCGCTGAAGCACAAAATTAATGATCACAGATAATAGATATCTGGCCCCGATAATCACTAAGGGAATCGCATATGCGGCAGATATTTTGCTTACCGCAGAGATTCTTTCTCCCTGCTGTCCGATTTTCTTGCCATGGACGGCTTCTGGGCCATTGTACCTTATTCCACCATCTGTGCCCTTCCCTCTTCCGATTCCATACAGATCTATGAACTGACGGATGCACCTCCGGACCGCATCTGTTATATTCTGGAACACAGGGACAAAAAACTGGCAGACCATTACAGCTTTGTCTGCCAGATTCTTGAAGAACTGTTGAACGATAAAGATTTTATGAAAACCTATGATTTTGTGCCCCTCACATAAAAAACATTATTTTCAAATCCTTTTCACCCTTTGTCGCTCTTTTTATGATCCCGCTCAATCCTGATCAACCGGAAACGCTCCCCTTTGCGATATCCAAAGCAACGCATCCTTGCGCTGAACCGAAACTTCATAATCGTTCTGTCATGATAAATAGAATTGCAAAACCAGTCCCTCTCCCCAGAGGATGGGGTATACTTTTTATATTCCAGACCGTCATCCAGGCCAATGCTTTCCCATGATTCATGCTTCACAAATTTGTCTAAGGTCCCCAAAAGAAGATGGTATTCCTCTCTTTCTAAATACTCTGCCCCATATTCTTTTTCTAGCAAGGAACAGTCCAAACGCGTTCCCGCATAACGTGCTTTCAGGCATTCATCCCGCTCCAGCCCCATTTGCTCTCCCAGACATTCGACCAAATAAGAAGGACGATAGATAGAAAACACCCCATACGTGTTCCCATTCCATTCTACCAAAAGCCTGCGGTCCGAATAGATTTCTGAATCAAAAGACAACAGGCTCTCTTTTCTCTCTACCGCTTCTGCCACTGCTGTAGCTGCCAGATCTTCCTTTCCCATCCAATACGCCGTTCCATAATCATGCGCCGGTGACAGATCCCAATATGGTTCTGTCGTCATCTCCTTATCCAAGGCAATCTTCAGCCTAGTCAGTTTGTCCGATCTTGGATACTGTTTCAAGTCGCCCAGTTTTTGATCTTTCGTAACCTGGCATTTATAAAAATCTGCAATTTTCCGGATTTCTCCGCTTTTCTGGCTGCGCACCAGTCTAAAACACTGCAGATTCGCCTCCAGGCTCTCTAAAAATTCATCTACACTTTCAAACTGCCCATACAAAGATCTCTCGTTCAATATAAACTTCAATTCTCACCACCCCAGAATAATATCCAAATCCTTCTCAATCTGGTCAAACAACCCATCCTGCTGGTTCTTCACATGCCCATTTTCATCCAGCAGAATCTCCACTGGTATACTTATTCTGTTCTCATCTTGCCAAAAAAAATAAATTTTTACCTTCTCACTGGCAATCTGGTCACTTCCAATACACCTGCGCAGCCCATTAAAAACATGGTCACTGTGGGTTTCCATGATCACCTGCAGGCCTTTTTGGGCCAGAAACACGACAAATTCCATCAGTTCTGCCTGGCCGGAAGGATGCAGATGAATCTCAGGATTCTCAATCACCAACACATCTCCTTTTTTGCAGGAAAGAGCCGCAATGATAATCTCGGCAATATAACTGACACCTGTCCCCACATTTTTAGGCCTGATATCTCTTCCGATTCTGCGATTGCTGTAGGCCACCCGGATCAATTCTGTCCCGGGAATCTCCTCTGCACTCACCCGGTAGTCCAGAATTCGCTCCAGCCAGTAATTTACCTGACCGCCCAAGGTCAATTTTGTGCCGCCGTCATAAATAAATTCCTGCTCCTTTATCTCTTTGTCCTGGTGGCAGGCCAGATAAAAAAAGGCATATTCGCACCGGACTCCGATCTGCTCTTTTCCATCCAGAGATTTCTGATACGTATCCTCCACACCAATCCGGTCAGCCGCCAAATAACGGATATTCAGATCATTCTGAATCGCGCTCCCACTTCTTTCCTCCCCCTCATCCTCACTGAAGCATTTCCTGTATAGATAATCCTTCCCCTGATACATATACTCTGCCTCTAAACAAATCTTCTTACTGCCTGTAACCCAGTTTTTTACCTCACCAACTGTTCCGATATTCATATATTTGCCTGCCAGTGAACTGGCACTGTTCTGATACAGAGCCAGTACTGCCTGAATCACTGTAGACTTTCCCGTAGAATTTTTTCCTGCAAGCAGCGTAAAGTTGGAAAACCTAAGCTCCGCTTCCTGAAAACATTTAAAGCCCTGTATTTTAATATGATGGATCACCTTATTTTAGCCTCCTTTCTATTTCATAATGATGCCTTTGAATGTTAATAAAATTCACTTTTTCATTGTCAATATCTCTCCAGAGCCGTTCATCAGAAGTGACTTCTCCCAGTCCCCGCTGCACAGGAATCCTCATTTCCCGGCACATCCAGACCACATTATATAGATACCCCAGCACCCTTGCCTGCCATTCCTTTCCCTTCTTTTCCGACAGAGGAAAACCTGTCTGTCTTCCCCAATATGCCAGTTCTTCTGTAATCTCTCTGATATCTGCCCGCAGCTCCATTTTCCACTGTCCGCCTTTCCTCTCCAAGCAGGCAATCGTCCTGTCCAGCAAAAGCTGAAGTCCTATATTTTCTTCCCCTATATCCCAAATTTCTCTTTGAAAGACAAAGCGATACATGAGAATCCTCAGCATCATATATTGCCGGTTCAGCTTCCATCTGCTGAGAAAATCTGCAGATCGTCCCAAATCACACACCAGAGAATCTAAAAGCCAATCCAACTCTTCTCCATACAATTGATTTCGGATTCCCTGTTCTCTTGTAAAATTCCACTTTTCAATGTATTTCCCTACCTGCATATGCATGTATTTAGGGGTTGTATATTCAATAATTTGAAAAGAAGCCTGGTAATCATACAATAAAGAAGTAATTCTGGGAAACTGCTCTTCCATTTCCTCCAGCCTGTAACCGCTTAATTTCGGATAAAATTCCAGCTCTCCCGCCGGATAACGCCCATCTAAAAACTCCATCAGATACCGCAAATGATCACTGGTATCCAGCACAAGCAGACTCCCATCCTGCCGTTCTGAGGCATAAACCACCGGCAAAGAAAGTCCCAGAAAAACGGTTTCCAAGGTTTCAGAAATTTTCGCCATCTTTCTGGCTCTTCCAGACGAAGGAATATTCGGAAATACAACCCGTCTCTCCTGGTACATCCGATGGAGCTGATAAACTGATATTTTCTTTTCAAAGCTGTCAATATGATTCTCTGAAAAACCGCTCATATATTCCCCTTCATGCACTTTTTATGTGTTTCGTTATGATTTATTATAATGGATTTTCCTCTCCTTTACAACGACAAAAGCAGCCTCAGGCTATACGCCCGGCTGCTTTTGGATTTTATAATGAATCATCAGAACAAAGAAAGCAGATATACGCTCTGTTTCTCTGTCATCTTCACAAAAAATCATGCATTTTGAAGAAGGCTAAGCACTTTCTGCGGAATGGCATGAGCCTGGCTCTGCATGGACATGGCGGCCTGGAGAACAATGTTTCTGGAAGTAAACTTCGTGATCTCATCCGGCATATTGGCATCCCGTATCCGGCTCTCAGCCTCTGTCATATTCTCCGTCGTCACCCCAAGATTGTTGTGGGTGCAGTCCAGATGATTCTGGGCAGCGCCAAATTCAGAGCGGACCACCGTGACAGCCTGGACTGCCTTTGCGATGGTTTCGATGGCCTCACTGGCCTTCTCCGGTGTCCCGAGCTCCATATCTTTATTGCCATACTCGCCTCTGAGCCCAAGAGCCTTGGATCCCATAAAGTACCGAGGCACATTCATGAGCTCCTCCTCCGACGGACCAATCTGAAACACGATATCATCTTTACTGGCCTCCGGCGGATTAATCGGAACCGGCGGCTGGCCGGTACTAAACAATTCATTCTCATTGAAGGAGGCGTTTTCACAGATCCGGTCGATCTCATGGAGGATCTCTTCCTTCTCCAGATTTACATTTTCTCTCGCGACATCATCAAAAGTGCCGTTGGCAGACTCGATGGCCAGTGTCTCCAGACGATGGAGCATGGCGTGAACCTCCTGCAGCGCTCCCTCACCTGTGTTTACCATACCAACTCCGTCATTTACGTTACGCATAGCCTGATCCAAACCGGCAATCTGGGCACGCATCGACTCAGAGATTGCCAAGCCTGCCGCATCATCTCCAGCCCGGACGATACGGTAGCCGGAAGACAATTTCTCTAAAGATTTCCCCAAATCTCCCCTAACAATCCCCTGGTTCCTCGATGTATTCATCCCTGCGATATTATGTGCAACACGCATGTTCTCTTCACCCCTCTATCTTCTATATCCGCAACCTGTATCTTTAACAGGTATCTTTTTGCTATATTATTTTTATCGACGGATTTCAGGAAGAAATAAGAAAAATAGTTTGATTCTGAAAAGAAATCTTCCTCCGCTGCCTCTCTACAAAGCTCCCCGAAGTTTAAGAAGTGCTCCTTTCTCGATTCTGGACACATAGGAGCGGCTGATACCAAGAACGGCCGCCACCTCTCTCTGAGTATGTTCTTTTCTTCCGAACAACCCATACCGCATAGCAATCACCTGCTTTTCCCGACTGCTCAAAGTTTCTCTGTAAGCACTGTACATTCTGCGGATATCCTGGTCAATGGATACTTTCTCTGTCATGTCCTTACTTTCTGCCTCGATCACATCTACCAAGCTGATGGCATTCCCTTCCTTATCCACACCGATTGGCTCATAGAGGGAGACCTCCCGTCCACGCTTTCGTTCTGCCCTGAGAAACATAAGAATCTCATTGTCAATGCATTTTGCCGCATAGGTCCCCAGCCGGCTCGCCCGGTCCGGGTTAAAGGTGTCGACGGCTTTGATCAGTCCAATGGTCCCAATGGAGATCAGATCCTCCATCTCATAATCCGTCTGACTATATTTTTTCACAATGTGGGCCACCAGACGCATGTTTCTCTCAATCAGTACATGCTTTGCTTCCTGTTCCCCCTGTCTGAACTGTTCTAAAAAAGTCTTTTCCTCGGAAATCGTCAGGGGTTTTAAGAAAGTCTTCATGAAACACTGCTCCGGCAAGTTCTTTCTTATAGTCTATGCAGGGACAGCTTTCGCAGTGCTTTTACACATTTTTATTTTTTTTGACAGGACAAGACAACTCTGTCCTCTTTTCCTATATATCCTTTCAGCAGATCTGACAGGGTAATACTGAAAAAAAACTCCCGGATCATACCATCAAACTGTTCCCACATGGGAAAGATCCTACAGGTCTTCTTTCTGGCACAGGCTTTCGCCCCCTCCTCCAGACAAGCCACCACTGCCAAAGTCCCTTCTGTCAGCTCCAATATTTCTCCTGCTGTGTACTCTTCTGGCCGCCGTGTCAGCCTGTAACCGCCGCCTTTCCCACTTAATCCCTTTAAAAGCTTCTCTTTCACCAATATCCGGACTATGCTTTCCAGATATTTTTCAGAGATCCCCTGTCTCTTTGCAATCTCTTTTAGCGGAACAAACTGCTCTGTATCCTGCTCTGCCAGGTCTGCCATAACTCGAAGCGCGTATCTCCCTTTCGTTGAGATCATAAAGTACCTCCTTTTACATCCTCAATGCAGATATATACTTTTACCTATTATACCGCTATGTAATAAAAAGAGACAAGCTTATTTTACGGGTATTTTCCAAACACTTCCATAATTCTCTATTCTCCTATTGACTTAATAGGTTAATCGGTGTAATATGTACAAAATAACCGTAAGATTAAGAAAGAAAAGAGGACATACCATGAGTGATTACAGATTTGAGACCCTTCAGTTACATGTCGGACAGGAAGAAGCCGACCCCGCCACAGATTCCAGAGCAGTTCCTATTTACCAGACTACTTCCTATGTATTTAAAAACTCCGCCCATGCAGCTGCCCGTTTCGATCTTTCTGATTCCGGAAATATCTACGGCCGTCTGACCAATTCCACCCAGGAGGTGCTGGAAAAGCGTCTGGCTGTCCTGGAAGGCGGTGTGGCTGCCCTGGCTGTGGCCTCCGGCGCCGCTGCCATTACCTATGCCATCTTAGCCCTTGCACCTGACGGCGGTCATATTGTCTCCCAGAAGACTATTTACGGCGGTACTTACAATCTTCTGGAACATACCCTTCCCCACTATGGAATCACTGCCACTTTTGTGGATTCCCATGATCTAAGGAGTTTAGAAGCTGCCATTCAGCATAATACCAGGGCCATCTATCTGGAAACTCTTGGAAACCCAAACAGCGACATTCCCGACATCGACGCCATTGCAGAAATCGCCCACAAACATGACCTGCCCCTGGTCATCGACAATACCTTCGGCACCCCTTACCTGATCCGTCCCATCGAACATGGGGCCGACATCGTTGTCCACTCTGCCACCAAGTTCATCGGTGGACACGGCACCACTCTGGGCGGCATTATTGTAGACTCCGGTAAATTTGACTGGAAAGCCAGCGATAAATACCCAGCCATCGCTGACCCCAATCCCAGCTACCATGGAATCTCTTTTGTGGAGGCGGCAGGTCCTGCGGCATTCGCCACTTATACCCGTGCCATTCTTCTGAGAGATACCGGTGCAGCCATCTCTCCCTTTCATGCGTTCCTTCTTCTGCAAGGGGTGGAGACCCTTTCTCTGAGGCTGGAACGCCATGCGGAAAATGCGAAAAAGGTGGTGGAATATCTGGCGAAGCACCCTCTGGTGGAAAAGGTCAACCATCCATCCCTGACGGACCATCCGGATCACTGCCTGTATGAAAAATACTTTCCCCAAGGCGGAGCCTCCATCTTTACCTTTGACATCAAGGGGGGCCAGAAGGAAGCACATACGTTCATCGACCATTTGAAAATTTTCTCTTTATTAGCCAACGTAGCTGATGTAAAGAGTCTGGTAATCCACCCGGCTACAACAACTCACTCTCAGCTCACTGCCCAGGAACTGGAAGACCAGGGAATCCATCCCAACACCATCCGTCTTTCCATCGGCACGGAACATATTGAAGACATCATCGCAGACCTGGAGCTTGGGTTTGCAGCAGTGAAATCTCTGGCGTAATAATAAAAAGACAGATGGGAAAGAAACGGGAAAGGCAGATGTCACTTTGTAATCCCGTTTTCGTGCAGCTCAGCGCGAAAGCGCTGAGCTATCCAGTAAAACAAAGACAGAAATTCTTCGGATATGATAATAAATTTTTACATTGGGATTATGCCGAAAGACTGCTGACTACTCAGCAATCCGGGACTTTAAGATTTGACAACAGACAGGATTATAAATGATATTTCTGAAACATTTCCTCTAAAAAAGCTGGTTCTTTTGACAGACGGGAAATCAATTTACCCTCACCGTTCACAACCATCTGACAAGTCAGATTTAAAATTCTCTGGCTGGCATTTTTTGTTATCTTTTCTGTGATCTCTTCTGTTATTCGCTCTGTGACTTCTTCTGTTACTTCCTCTGTCACCTGCTCTGTGACTTTTTCTCTTGTTTCTTCCCATTTTTCTCTGATTCCCTCTTCAATGCCTATTCGTACTTCCCGGTCAATATACTCCCCAAGCCGCATATATCGTCCCTCCCATTTCCGACTTCGCTTCAGACCTGTGACCTTTTCGTGAATGATGCGGAGCTTGGCTTCCCCGCTCTTCTTTGCGAAAGCATCTGTAGTATTCTCCACATAACTCAGAAAATCAACCAGAAGCTTCGGCACCCCTGACGGGTTTTTTCCTTTGGTATTCAAAAATTTCTCCCGGCTTAAGTGACGTGGCATCCATCTCCGCCTGATGGAAACGGCTCCTCTTGGGAAGATTATGTTCATCCTCGTTCTGCATCTCCAGATTGTAGCCTACCTGCATCTGATCGCCAGCATAAATATCCAGCCGCAGGCTTCTATAATCTGAGCTGAACATAAGAGTCTCCTCGGCGTGGACATTGACCTGTCCCACCGGTCTCTCCAAAATGATCTCCAGGATCAAACAGCAGATCGCTTCATTCTGAAGGGCCGCACCAAACAAAAACGCATCCTTTAAGTTCAGTTCCTGAAACGGTTTTTTCATAAAATATCCTCCTTTTTATCCGGAGAATATTCTGTCTGGTTTTATTATAACAGACCCCGCTTGGTCTGGCAAGGCGACCCTTCTTTTTTATATTGTTCATCACTACCATCGGTTGACAAGGACACACTCGCTCCAGTCTGCATGATTTGCCGGTGGAGTCTGGGAGTCGGAAAGAGGGGAATTTTCCCATGGGCAAGGCACTGGAACGACGCGGAGAGAGAGTAACGCACCTCATGTAGAAATTCC
>JAAWBT010000096.1 GCA_022792835.1 Lachnospiraceae bacterium
AGCCGCCAACGGAACCGTTCTGGTAAGAAGTGAGGTCACCGTTGTAACCATTCTTTAACGGTACACCCAACTCGTTGGCCACCTCCATCTTGAAGCGGTCCATAGCCTCTTTTGCCTCGGGTACGTTTACCTGATTGCTGCTTCCAGAATTTTTTGAAGACATCTGAAGCACCTCCTTTTCGGTTGTTATTTGGTACACGCTTATTATGTGCATGCAGAAAAATAATACACTGGCAACTTCTGATTCTTCTGTAAGAATTTGTAAATAAAAGAAAGAGGGATAAAATCAAAAGAACCGGGGGTAAAATCCGGTAGACATAAAATCCTGTAAATGTTATACTTTTAATAACTGTACCAAAGTATGGTATGACAAGGAGGAAGTGCAATGAATACGTTGGAACTCAAGAAAATGGCCAATGAAGTGCGTAAGGACATCATATCGTCTGTCCACAGCGCAAAAGCCGGCCATCCGGGCGGATCACTTTCCGCAGCAGATATTTTTACGTATCTGTATTTTGAAGAGATGAAGGTGGATCCGAAGAATCCGGAAGCACCTGACAGGGATCGGTTTGTTCTTTCTAAAGGGCATACAGCTCCCGGTTATTATGCGGCGCTGGCCCGCAGAGGCTTTTTCCCGGTGGCGGATCTTTTGACTCTCCGTCATATTGGTTCCCATTTACAGGGACATCCCTGCAAACAGCATACGCCCGGCGTGGATATGTCCAGTGGCTCTTTGGGACAGGGGATCTCTGCGGCAGTGGGAATGGCGATTGCAGGCAAATTCGACAATGCCGATTACCGGGTTTATACTCTCCTTGGAGACGGAGAGCTTCAGGAGGGACAAGTGTGGGAGGCTTCCATGCTGGCGGCTCACAGGAAGCTTGACAATCTGGTGGTGATCGTGGACAACAACGGTCTTCAGATCGACGGAAATGTAGCTGACGTCAATTCACCGTACCCCATTGATAAAAAATTCGAGGCATTCAATTTCCATGTGATTAATATTGACGGACATGACTTTGACCAGATTCGGGCAGCTTTTGAGGAGGCAAAGACTGTGAAGGGACGTCCTACGGCAATCATCGCAAAGACGGTCAAGGGCAAGGGAGTTTCCTTCATGGAAAATCAGGCGTCCTGGCACGGGACCGCGCCCAATGATGATCAGTATCAGACGGCAATGGCAGAATTAGAGAAAGCAGGTGAAGCATAATGTCAGAAGTAAAGAAGATCGCTACGAGAGAGAGTTATGGGAATGCGCTGGCAGAATGCGGCGCGAAATATGAAAATCTGGTCGTTCTGGATGCGGACCTGGCAGGAGCTACAAAAACAGCTGTGTTTAAGAAGGCGTTTCCGGACCGCCATATCGACTGCGGCATCGCAGAGGGGAATATGATCGGCGTGGCGGCGGGCCTGGCGGCGGCCGGTAAGATTCCTTTTGCCAGCTCCTTTGCCATGTTTGCGGCGGGCAGAGCTTTTGAGCAGGTGAGAAACTCTGTTGGTTATCCTCATCTCAATGTGAAGATCGGCGCAACCCACGCAGGCATCTCCGTGGGCGAGGACGGCGCAACTCATCAGTGTAATGAAGACATTGCCCTTATGCGGACCATTCCTGGGATGATGGTATTGAATCCGGCTGATGATGTGGAGGCAAAGGCGGCTGTGCGTGCGGCCATTGAGCACGACGGTCCTGTGTATCTGCGTTTCGGGCGTCTGGCTGTTCCGGTGATCCATGACGAGGCTTCCTATAAATTTGAACTGGGAAAAGGCGTTGTGGAGAGAGAGGGAAAGGATGTTACCATGTTTGCGACGGGGCTCTGTGTGAGCGAGAGCCTGGCGGCGGCAGAGAAGCTGGCGGCAGAGGGCATTGACGTGAAGGTGGTCAATATCCATACCATTAAGCCCATAGACGAAGAACTGGTGGTGAAGGCAGCGACAGAGACCGGCAAGGTGGTGACAGTGGAAGAGCATTCCGTCATCGGCGGCCTGGGAAGCGCAGTCTGCGACGTACTTTCTGAAAAGGCGCCCACAAAGGTCATGAAGATTGGTGTCAATGATACCTACGGCGAGTCCGGTCCGGCGAAGGATTTGATCAAAAAATACGGCCTGGATGCGGACAGCATTGCAGAGAAAGTAAAGGCCTTTGTAAAATAGACAGAGGCAGTGTATTTTTTAAGATACTTGTTTGACATTCCGCTTATGCCGATTGTATAATAGGAACGATGGTTTGTTCAAAATTATCTATATTTTATTTATACATTATATTAGAGGAGGAACATATCTATGGGAAGAAAAATGAAAACCATGGATGGTAACCATGCGGCCGCATATGCTTCTTATGCGTATACCGATGTGGCTGCCATCTACCCCATTACCCCTTCGTCCCCCATGGCGGAAGCCACAGATGAGTGGGCTACTCAGGGGAAGAAGAACATCTTTGGCCAGACGGTGAAGATGGCGGAGATGCAGTCTGAGGCCGGCGCAGCCGGTGCAGTACACGGCTCTTTGGCAGCCGGCGCTCTGACCACCACCTACACTGCGTCTCAGGGTCTGCTGCTGATGATCCCGAACCTTTACAAAGTAGCGGGTGAACTGCTTCCCGGCGTATTCAACGTTTCTGCACGTGCGCTGGCAAGCCATGCACTTTCCATTTTTGGTGATCATTCTGACGTATATGCATGCCGCCAGACCGGCGTTGCCATGCTCTGCGAAGGCAGCGTACAGGAGGTCATGGATTTAACGCCTGTTGCACACTGTGCGGCTATTAAGGGCCGTGTTCCTTTCATCAACTTCTTCGACGGTTTCCGTACCTCTCATGAGTATCAGAAGATTGAGGTGTGGGACGATGAGGATTTGAAGGATATGGTGGATCTGGATGCCATCGATGCCTTCAGACGAAACGCTTTGAATCCGGAGCATCCCTGCCAGAGAGGTTCCGCTCAGAACCCTGATATCTTCTTCCAGGCAAGAGAGGCCTGCAATTCCTACTACAATGCCCTTCCTGCCATCGTAGAAGAGAAGATGGCCATGGTAAACCAGAAATTAGGTACGGATTACCAGTTGTTCAATTATTACGGCGCTCCCGATGCAGAGCAGGTGATCATCGCCATGGGCTCTGTCTGCGAGACCATCGAGG
>JAAWBT010000084.1 GCA_022792835.1 Lachnospiraceae bacterium
AACGGATGTCGGAAAACTGAAGGAGGAGATGCAGGAAGTAAAAGCGGATATCGCGGAACTAAAAGAGGAAATGCGAGAAGTGAAAGCGGATATCGCGGAATTGAAAACGGATGTCAGAAAACTAAAGGAGGAGATGCAGGAAGTAAAAGCGGATATCGCAGAACTGAAAACGGATGTCAGAAAACTGAAGGAAGAGATGCGGGAAGTAAAGGCGGATATCGTAGAATTGAAAACGGATGTCGGAAAACTGAAGGAGGAGATGCGGGAAGTAAAAGTGGATGTCGCGGAACTGAAAGTGGAAATGCAGACAGTAAAGAGAGATATTGCAGGATTGAGAACGGAACTAGAGTTGATAAAAATCGATGTCAGAGATGCCCGTCTGTGTATTGAGATGACAATTGAGCCTCAGATCAAGCTTCTGGCGGAAAATTACGTGCCTTCAGCAAAGAAATATGAAAAAGAAGCGGCACAGATCGGGCAATTGTGGGTGGAAGTTGATATTCTGAAAAAAGTGGTATCAGAACACAGCCAAAAATTACAGATGCTGGGATAGTGCATGTCAAAAAAGTCATATCTAAACATAACAAATCCAAAGACATATCAAAATATAGTAGGAAAAAACTGCTAAAATAAATTCAGAATTTACGGTTTATTAATCAGAAACCAATCTTTGTAAATCCTCATAAAAATTCGGATAAGAGATTTTGACACAGTCCCGTCCTTTAATGTCTGGCATTTCTTGGGCAAGAAGTCCGGCGATGGTAAAGCTCATGGCGATGCGGTGATCCAGGCGGCTGTCAATGGCGGCGGATTTTAAGGGCCTTCCACCGCGGATGATCATACCGTCTTCTGTTTCTGTTACATCGGCGCCCATGGCCAAAAGACCTTTGGTCATGACGGCGATCCGGTTGGATTCTTTTACTTTCAGCTCAGCAGCATCAGAAATGACGGTCTCCCCCTCAGCAAAGCAGGCAGCCACGGCAATGATGGGAAGTTCGTCGATCAGTGCCGGAATAACAGCTCCGCCTATGGAAATACCATGAAGCTGTGCGCCACGTACCAGGAGGTCGGCTGCCGGCTCTCCGGAAACAGTACGCTCATTCAACAGAGCGATGTCTGCCCCCATAGCTCGATAGACTCGCAGGATGCCGTCGCGAGTCGGGTTGATACCCACATTTTTGATTAGTAGTTCAGAGCCGGGGATCAGGGATGCTGCCGTTAGAAAATAGGCCGCAGAAGAAATATCTCCTGGTATGATAAGCTCCTGGGCATAAAGCTCATTTGGCGGGGTGAGTGTGACAGATGCCTCGTCACATTCTATCTTTGCACCAAAACCCCCCAGCATAAGCTCCGTATGATTTCTGGAACGATAAGGTTCTGTGACTGTGGTAGAACCATCTGCATAAAGTCCGGCAAGAAGCACTGCAGATTTCACCTGGGCTGAGGCTACAGGAGACTGGTAATGGATTCCCGAAAGGCGCCGTCCACGTATTCTGAGCGGCGCACAGCCGTTTCCGTTTATACTGGAGATATCCGCACCCATGGCAGAAAGAGGAGTGATGATCCGTTCCATGGGACGTTTCCGGATAGAAGCGTCTCCGGTCAGCTCACTGGTAAAAGGTTGAGCAGACAGAATCCCGGAGATCAGTCTGGTCGTAGTGCCGCTGTTTCCGCAATCCAGCACAGAGTCCGGAGATGTAAGGCAGTGAAGGCCCTTTCCATGGATTAAGACCTGATTTTTATCCGCATAATTTTCAATGGAAATGCCCATTGCCCGAAAACAGTTGATGGTGGACAGGCAGTCGGCGCCCTGAAGAAAATTTTCCACCTTTGTGGTGCCTTTTGCCAAGGCACCAAACATAACGCTTCTGTGGGAAATGGATTTGTCTCCGGGAACAGTCAGTTCTCCGGTAAGAGGGGCGCAGTTCATAAAATCACCTCCGATATATCGTGTAGCGGCACTGAGTTAAAAGCTCTGCGGCCTGTAAAGAAGCTTCCTCTCCGTAAAACTCAATTTTTAAAACACCCTCTTCAAACTCCCGGTTGTGAATGATGCCGATGTTCTTGATACTGATCTGATGTGCAGCCAGGATGGTTGCAATGGTTGCAATAGCACCGGACTCATCCACAATATCACAGTAGATGGCAAACTCCTTTTTGATAGGACCAAAAGAGCGGTCGGCAATGGAATTCCGGTATTCTCTGGAAACGTCAAAAAGCTCATAAATGGCGTCATCATGGTTTTCTGCCACAGCCATCCTCACCTGATCCAAAGCTCTGATATAATCGCTGAGGATGGACTGGATGTGGTCCTTATTGGCAGTGCAGATCTGCTGCCACATGACAGGAGAAGAAGAAGCGATCCTTGTAATATCTTTAAACCCTCCAGCGGCCACCAACTTCATGGTTTGCTTTGGCGTGTCCTTGTCCTTCACCAGCCTCACAAGACTTGCAGCGATCAAATGGGGCAGATGGCTTATGCCGGCCACAATATAATCATGTTCTTTGTAATCCAGAATCAGGGGCAGAGCAGACAAAGAAAGGGCCAGCTCTTTAAGCTCTTCCACCTTGTCCTTTGGAGACAGAGGAGTGGGAGTGATGACATAGTAGGCATTTTCCACCAGATGGTCTGTGGAATGGGCATAACCGCTCTTTTCAGAACCAGCCATGGGATGGCCGCCGATAAAGTTCGCTTCCATGTCCATACGTTTCACTGCTTTGTGAATACTGCCCTTGACGCTTCCGACATCCGTTAAAATAGCGTCAACCCGGAGGAATGGCTTTAAAGCAGCCAGATATTCTTCATTATAAGAAACCGGCGTGCAGAGGAAAATATAGTCGCACCGCAGGAGCATTTCATTTACTCCGTCCAGCGCTTCGTCGATGGCACCGTCCGAAAGGGCAGCCTCCAGCGTTTCCTTATGGCGGGCAAATGCCATGATATAATGTTCTTTATTGGCCCGTTTTAACCCTTTGGCGATGGAGCCGCCGATTAAGCCCAGGCCGATAAAGCCAATGGTAAGGTTTTTCATAATCGTAGATTTCCTTTCTGCAGGCCAGGCAGTAAAACAAGCTCCTGTCAGACAGGAATGTTGCCTGCACCAAAATTATTTTAGAGCAGAAAGGTGTCTTTGTCAACACTTTTGCGCGTTAAAGTGCTGCGCTATGGAGGGGGTTATACAGATTTCATGTTTTTGTTGCTATTTTCGGAATTTTTTAGTACAATATATCTAAGTCACGAGATGCAGACATCTTGCCGCTTTTCCTTGGGCGGCGTGCGGGCTAATACGAACTAAGGGAGGAAGTATTTATGAACGTTTTTGAATCGGAAAGAATTCGTAACGTTGTATTATTGGGGCATGGCGGCGCAGGCAAGACTACTCTGGTAGAGGCGATGGCCCATGTAACAGGAGTGACCACACGTCAGGGAAAAATTACCGATGGAAACACCATCAGCGATTTCGATAAAGAAGAGACAAAGCGTCTGTTTTCTATTTCCACAACCGTGGT
>JAAWBT010000085.1 GCA_022792835.1 Lachnospiraceae bacterium
CACAGGTATTCAGCTGAAAAGTGCATACCCATCCATAGTATGGGAAAGCTTGAAGGAAAACGGTCAAATATACGGGGTGTTGACACCATATACAGACTTTAAATATTACGCAGTTTTCAATATGGATTATGCAGAAAAGTATGAAGTTTCTGTTTCGGATATTACCTTTACAGATATGGGAGCAATTTTGCAGAAAGTAAAGAACGGAGAAGAAGGAAATACATCTTTTGTAGTATCTACGACATGGCCGTATCATTTGGCAGGACAAAGCGAGTATACTCTTTGCAGCTTGATTGGTATTAACACAGAAAATGAAACGCCAGTGGCAGAAAATATTTTATGTAATGATACGTATTTAAAACAGATAGAATGTTTAAATAACTGGGGGGCAGAAGGATTTTTCCCAGATGCAGATATGGATTATTGGAAGCAGGTGGCAGATGGAAATTTTTTTGTCACTGGTATATATTCTTATAGCGAGACGGCGGCAGAAAATTATTGCAGAAATAATTTAAAGATATCTCCTGAGTTTGAGCTTCAGGCAGTTGAGATGCCTGAGTTTGAAAACGTGTTTTACGGAAATGGGGCAAAAACGGGTGTTAATGCAAAGAGTCAAAATAAAGAAGAAGCTATAAGCGCATTGGCGGAGATTTATTCGGATGCGGATTTATCGGATGCATTAATTTACGGAAAGGAAGGGGAAGATTATATTGTTGAGGATGGGTTAATTACCCGTATGGAGGATCAAGAGATATTAGGGTTGCTTGCAAAAGAGACTTTGGGAAACTCATTTATAACAAGTCCGGAGAATACGGACTCTAAATCAAAAAGAGACGAGTTATGGGAAACTGTAGAGAATTTGAAGCCTTCAAAGCAGATGGGATTTAAGTATGATTTAAGTGAAATTCATGTAAAAATCAGCGAGTTAAATCAACTATTTGAAGAGAAATATCATGAGTGCTTTTATGGAAATAGTAAAGACTGGAACATAGACCTAGCGAGGCTGAGGGATGAGGCCGGAAGTTTAGGCATTGATGAAGTGGTTTCAGAAATGAATAATCAGTTGGAGAAAAACAGAAAATGAAAAGAATGCGAAGAAGGTATCTGTCATTATTGATGTGCGGTATAAGCTTGTTATTGGTCAGCTGTGGAAATGGGGATCCGAAAGGAACACAGATCTGTGAATCTCAATGGTATGGCAATGTGTGTCTTATGGAGGATGGAATTTTATATAAAAATCCGGACACAGATCGCATGGAATATTTTGATTATCACACAAAGGACTATGGGCCTTTGTGTGCGAAACCAAACTGTCCGCATGCCTCTAAAGAATGTGAATCTGTGTTTCTGGGGCAGAAAGCATATTTTATCGGAAGATTGGAGGATCGGTGGTATTATCATACGGCAGACGAAGAACTCGGCGGAAGTTTTCGATCTTGCGGTTTGGACGGTGGGAACGACAAAAAAATTGGAGAGTTTCCGTATATCCATGATGGTTCATTTGGTTCCAGGGTGTTGTTTTACGGGAATTCCTGTATCTTTGCGGCAGGTAAAGATTATTTTGAAGAAGAGACCGGGGAGTGGACAGGAACTTCAAGTGGGATATATCGGTATCGGCTTGATACGGGAGAGGCAGATATCCTTTGTCCGGAAAAAACCTACATGAGGCCAGCATACGCCGTCTATGGGGAATATGGAAACTGTCTTATTTATACGGAGTATAATGGGGAAGCCTATGCTTTAAAAAAGAAAAATCTAGAAACGGGAGAAGAAAAACTTCTGTTTGAAGACAAATCCATTGGCCTAGTCTGGTTGGATGGAAATCTATTAGCCTGTGTGTCATTCAAAGATGCGAATTCGAAAATTCTGGAAATTAACCTGGACACCGAAGAGCAGAGCGAATTTCCGATAGAGGAAAACACAGGGGACATTTTTTGGACGGATGAGATTAAAGTATATATTGCTTATGAGAATCGTGCAGATGGAAAAACCTGGTGTCAGACCTTCCAATACAAAGATGAAGATTTCAGGCTGATTCGGGAAGACGAACTTGATGATTGCTTTGTTCCATACATATTAAAAGACAATATGTTGATTGGACGGCTTGGTGGAAACAATTACGGTTTGGCATATATTGACAAAGCGGATTTTTTGGCAGGAAAAGAAAATTGGACACTTCTTAAGCCTGAATCGTGAGGATTTTATAATTTTATTAGTCTTTTTTCGCAGAAAGGCAATTTACAGCTATGAAACTGGAAATCAGATCGCTGGTAAAAAATTACGGAAAAAAGCAAGCCCTAAAAGGCATCAATGCGGCCCTGACGGAGGGAGTTTACGGTTTCCTGGGTCCCAACGGTGCCGGGAAGAGCACCTTCATGAACATACTGACCGGGAACTTAAAGGCCACCTCCGGGCAGATCCTCTGTGATGGAAAGGACATCCGGGAGATGGGGCGGGAGTTCCGGGGGATCCTGGGTTACATGCCCCAGCAGCAGGCCCTCTACCCGAACTTCACGGCGGAAGGTTTTCTCGCTTACATGGCGGCCCTCCGGGACATGAAGCGGGCCGAGGCGACGAAAAGGATCCCGCAGGTGCTCTTTGAGGTGGGGCTTTCGGAGGTGGCGGGGGATAAGATTAAATCCTTCTCCGGCGGCATGAAGCAGCGGCTCCTTATCGCCCAGGCGGTGCTGGCGGAGCCGAAGGTGCTGGTCCTCGACGAGCCCACAGCGGGGCTTGACCCGAAGCAGCGGATCGCCATCCGGAACCTGATCTCAGAGATCTCCGCGGGGAAGATTGTGATCATTGCCACCCACGTGGTGACGGACGTGGAGTCAGCGGCTAACCGGATCCTGCTGATTAAGGAGGGGGAGATGGTGGCAGATTCCACCAGAGAGGAACTCTGCGGAGCCCTGGCGGGGAAGGTGTTTGAACTTCGGATCCCTCAGGAAGAGTTAAAAGCGGTGGAAGCGGACCCGGCCTTCCTGGTAGGGAACATCTCCCGTGAGCGGGAGACTCTGTTCGTGCGGGTGATCTGTGAGAACAAACCGGAGGGGTACGAGACGGAACCGGTGCGGCCGGGCCTGGAGGACGTGTACCTCTCCTGCTTCCGTGAGTGAATGGACTGTCGGCAATGGAAGGAGGGAGCAGATGGTACGGCTGGTCTTTTACGAATCGAAAAAACTGATGGGGAAGCGGTTGATTCCGGCCCTGCTCCTGTTTTTGTCTGCTTTCAACGCTCTGATGCTCTATCGGGAGTCGGAACAACGGATTGACTGGAGCTACACCAGAAGGAACGTGGGTCGGGTCTATGAAGACCTTGCGGGCTGCACAGCCTTGGAGGCGGAGGAAAAACTGGCGGAAAAGAATGAGCTTCTTTCGGCGGTGTCCGTCTGGCGGGAATGGACCGACGGGTACGGGGAATGGAACGGGGAGGAACGGAGAGCGTTTCAGGAACGGAACCAGGAAATTTTGGGAAAATATCCGGACCTGGACCCGGAGGGGAGTTATCTCTCCTACCTGACCAACTTTTACAGTGAGCAGGACCTGATCGATACGATCCTCTCCCAGGTGTCGGCGGTGGCCCATTACGATGATTACCTGGCAGGGATCGACGAGGAGGCCGGGATCATGACCGCCTCGTCCCTCTTCGGGGATCCGGACACCTTCTCCTACCGGAATATTGAGCGGACGCCGCCGGTCTACGCCCATTTGAAGGGGACTGTGCTCCCGGCGGCCGACTCTGAGGGGATCCTCTTGGCGACGGATTTTCCGCTGACTGACGTGCTCCTTCTGGCGGCGTTCCTGATCCTCGCCCTCTCCATGCTGGTGGGCGAGCGGGAGGAGGGAACCCTGCTCATCATAAAGCCCACGAAGAGGGGATATCTGGAAACTATTACGGCGAAGCTTCTGACCATGCTTTCTTTTTCAACTATCCTCACCCTGGCCTTTTACGGGACAAACTTGTTACTTGTGGACCAGTTTCTGGGGTTGGGGGATCTTTCCCGGCCTGTCCAGAGCATCCGGGGGATGCTGGCGTCCCCCTACGCCATGACGGCGGGACAGTACCTTGGGGTGTTCCTCGGAGCGAAGGTCTTTGCGGCAGCTACCTTTGCCTCCCTTCTGTTCTGTCTGAGTACCGTGTTCCGGAACGGCATAAGCGCCTGCCTCGCCTCGGCGGGGGTCATCCTCCTGGAGGCTGTCCTCTACCTGACCGTCGGTATCCATTCCTATTTAAGCCCCCTCAAGGTCCTGAACCTGGTATGTATGGCGGATGCCCCTTGGTTTCTGGGGAATTACCGGAACATGAACCTGTTCGGGTATCCGGTGGAGGTGATCCCGGCAGTCCTCCTGACGGCGGTCCTTGTGGCTGGTTCCTCTTGTTTTTTCTCCTTGTTCCGCTATGTGAGGGAGGCTTCTGCCCTCCGTGCGGAGAACCGGCTCATTTCCCGGTGGAAAGTATTCCGGAAGAGACGGAGGGGACGGGAAACGGGAGGACGGCGGATCCGGGTCGGGCTTTTTGGCAAGGAGCTTTACAAGCTGTTTGCCATGGAACGGGCCTGTTTTCTGCTTTTTTTGTTCGTCCTTTTCCAGTGGAGCAGTTACCGGGACTATAAAGTCTATCAGTCCCCGGAGGAACTGTTTTACCGGCATTACATTGGCTGGGCGGAGGGCGTTCCCCTGCAGGAAGCGGCCGGCCGTTATCAGGAGGAGCAGAGACGGTTTGACGACATGGACCGGAGGGCGGCGCAGGCGGCGAAGGCCTATGCGGCCGGGGAGATTTCCTATGAGGAAAGGGAGGCAGTCCAGATGGAGGTGCAGGGCTCCCAGAATGCCCGCTCTGGGTTTGGGACCGCCCTGGCCCAGTATGAGCATGTCCTTGGCCAAGTACGGGCAGGGACAGATGCGGAACTTTTCTACGCCTCTGGCTGGGAAGCACTTCTGGACACACAGGGGCAGCGGGCAGACATCATGGACGCAGGGAAGCTGGCTTTTTTCCTGGTGGTGGGGCTGGCGGCAGTCTTTTCGGTGGAGCGGACCAGCCGGATGGAGCTTCTGCAAAGGACCTGTGTCCGGGGCGGCGGAGGAGTCTGCCGGAGGAAGTACCTGGCCGGGCTCCTGTACGGGACCATTGCCTGGGCCACCGCCTTTTTTCCTCGTTACCTAACTGTTTTTGGGGCCTATGGGACTGCCGGGCTCACCGCCCCTCTAAAGAGCCTTCCCCTGCTGAGTGACATTCCTTTTAACATTCCTCTTTGGGGATATCTGGCGCTGGTGGGCTTTTCCCGTTATCTGGGGATGGCGGCGGCGGTGGGTCTGGTGCTTTGGCTCTCCAGACGGAGCGGGAACCTGGTCCACACGATCCTCCTGGGGAACCTCCTGCTCCTGCTCCCGGTGTTCCTCTGTCTGATGGGACTCACAGGGGAGCCGACCTTCTCCCTGCTCCCGCTGCTCACGGGTTACTCCATGTACCGGCTGACGGCGGGGCGGCTTGTCTACTGGTGCCTGGCCCTTGCCGCCGGCGCCTGGTTCTATATCCAGACCTATGAGGAGGGAACGATGTTATGAAGAAGAAATGGATGGTGTTTGCGGCGGTGGTTTTGTTCCTTGCCGCCTGCGGGCTGGGCCTTTACCTGGGCACGCCCGCCATTCCGAAACGGAGCCGGGAACAGACCGTGCCGGTGCAGTCCGTGGCCTCCCTCACCGGGTATGTGGAGGCGGAAGCGCTCAGGAGCCGGTTTTTAGGGATCCTTTCCCGGAAGGAGGCGGTATTGGTGCAGTTGGATTCCGGCCGGGAGAACGGGGGCTTTCTGGTGGAGGCCGGGGATCTGGTGGAAGAAGGGGCGGCCCTTGCCGTTTACGACAATTCCTCCCTGCTCTTAGACCGGGAACAGCTCCTTTTGGACCGGGAGCAGCTGGCTTTCGACGTGGAGAATGCGGCTCTCCAGATCCGGACTTTAAAACGGGAGAGGAGCCAGGCGGAGGCGGCGCAGAGGGGGGAATACGATCTGCAGATCTTAAATGCTGAAGCGGAACTGTCCCAGAAGGAATACGATCTTTCCAAAAAGGACCGGGAGATTGCTGCCCTGGATGAGACCTTGTCGGAGAAGGAGGTGGTGTCTCCCTGCAAAGGCGTTGTGAAACAGGTGGACCGGGAGGGAGGGAGCCTTTCCATCGTGCCGGAGGATGTCTACGAGTTCACGTTCCAAGCGGGAGAGGAGGAGATTCGGGGATTTCAGGCCGGAGACATGGTGTGGATCACCTCCAGAGATGGGAGTCTTGCCCTCACCGGGACCATAGACCGGGCGGGGATCGAAACTCCGTTGGAGAGCGAGACGGCTTCCGGGGCCGCCAGGGCTTCCCTGTATCCGGTGAGCGGGACCGTCACGGGCGCCGGCGCATTCCTTCCGGGACAGCATGTCTATGTCGAGAAAGAAGAAGCTGTCAAGGAAGAAATTACTTCGGAAGGTGCGGCAGGCGATTCGGATGCAGAGGGTGAAAGCAGTCTGGAAGGGGAAAAGGATGACAGCGGGGAAGCGAAAATCCTCCTGCCGGAAGGCTATGTGGAGGAGGCTTCCGGAAAGCCCTGGGTATGGGCGGCGGGGAAGGCCGGCCGGCTGGAGAAGCGTCCGGTCATCCTGGGTGCCTACAATGACAGGCACAGTGCCTGGCAGATCAAAGAGGGCCTTTCCATGACGGATTACCTGGCGTGGCCGTCGGCCCTCCTGGAAGAGGGGCAGGAAGCGGACTTTGGGGAGTAAAGTGAGGTATATGACATGGAAAAACAGACGTGGACAGGAAAGAGGCAGTTCCTTGCGGGAGGGTGTGTGGTGGTCCTCCTGTTAGCGGGTTTTCTTTCCGGCCTGGGGCTTAAGAAGTTCCTTCCGGCGGCCGGGGAGGCGGTTTCCGTTTATTCGGTGGAGGGGCTCAGGGATAAGAAGTGGTCTGACGCCGTGTCCCTTCCCGCCACGGTGGAGACGGGCTCCTTGACGGCCTGGTACTACGACAGCCGGAAGCCGGTGGCGGAGCTTTACGTGACGGAGGGGCAGAAGGTGGAAGCTGGGACAATCCTGCTTCGTTACGACTGTACGGCCCTTGCGGAGGAGCTTTCCGGCGTGGAGAAGAGCATTACCAACCAGAGAGCCTATCTGGAACGTCTGGGCGGCTTCATCGGGACCCTGAGAGCGACGAAGCCCAGACCGGACGGCCTGGGGAAAAACCGGGAAGAAGCGGGCGGAGGGCTCCTGCTGGCCTCTGCCTGGACAGAAGGGAGCCTTTCCGTCCTCAGTGGACAGACGGCGCCCGCCTCTGCGGAAGAAAGCCTGGAGGGATTCGTGGAAATGGGAGGGCAGGATAATGCCCCCGTGGTCTATGACCGGGTTGACGAGACTTCTGTTCCCTCCGGCGGGACCGGGACGGCGCAGGATCCTTACGTCTACTATGTAAAAAAGGGCGGGGAGGTGGCCCCGGAAGTCCTCGCCATGCTGGCGCGGATGAAGCTCTGCGGCCGGTTCGTCGTCGTGGAGGACGGGGGGAGCGCACAGATGCCGCTTCTTGTCTGGACCTTTGATGGAAAGCTTTACGGGGAGATCATCCAGGGAGAGTCCTCTTCCGTTCCGGAATCGTCCTCAGTACAGGTCTCGGAGTCTGATCCCGGAACAGAAACCTCCCCGGAGCCTTCCGCTGAACCTTCGGAGGACAGCGGAGAGAGCGGCACTGGAGAGGAAAACTCTGCCGGCCAGACGGAAAGCAGCACAAGTGCTGCAGAGCCGGCCGGGAGCACGGCGGACGGGAATGGGACGGAGACGCCCGGAACGGATCCGACGTCGGAGAGCCCCTCTGTGCCGGACGAGAGCTCTTCGTGCCCGGAGGGGGAGACACCGCCGGATTTTGGCGGGGACTTTGACGATGGCGCTCTGGACGAGGCACTCGGAGGACTGGAGACCATGCCCCAGGGATACACAAAAGAAGAACTTGCCCGGACTATCCGGGAGCGGAGCATGGAATATGAAAACCTGGAGCTTGCCATCCGGAAGAACGAGCTACAGGCGGAGAACTTGAAACAGGAGATAGAAAAGAATATCCTGACGGCGGAGACGGACGGCCTGGTACGGACGGCAATGGATCCGAAGGAGGCCGCCCGCCTGGGACAGCCGGTCCTGACGGTTCAGGGGAGAAGCGGGAGCTTTCTCAGCGGCCGGATGAACGAAGTGCTGGCGGCAGCGTTACAACCCGGCGACCGGCTTACGGTGTCGGCCAGAGTCCGGGAGAAAGAGGTCTCTTTTGAAGCTGTCCTCCAGTCTGTGGAAAAAGAACCGGAAGACGGGACAGACGCGGCTCCGTCCGGCGGGGGCGGGATGTCTCCCGGAATGTCTGGCGGAATATCCGGCGAAAGGGACATGTTTGTTGGAATGACGGAGGGGCTGTCCTCCGGGAACGGCACAGGAAACCCTGCCATGAGCTACTACCGCTTCATGGCCTCGCCGGCAGAGAAAACGGGGCTCCGGGCGGGGGACACGGTGGAGATCCTGATCCCCCGGACGATCCTGGGACAGGGAGCGGCGGCAGGCAGAGACTTCGCGCCAGAAGGCAGCGTGATCCTTCCGGACACACTCCTGTTCTACGAGGGCGGTTCTGCCTTCGTATACGCCGTGGACGGGAATGGACGTCTGGAGAAGCGGCCGGTGGAGACCGGGAGGAGCTTTGAGGGGACGAAGACGGAGATCCTTTCGGGGATCACCGGGGAAGATTACCTGGCTTACCCGGAGGAAGCCGCCGGGATGGAAGGGGCAAAGGCCCGGATCGTCTACGGGGAAGAGATGGAGATTAAAACGGAGGAGTCGGAAGGATGGGAGGAGACGGGGTCATAAAGAAAAAGAAACAGTGGTGGGTGATGGTTGCTTTGTTTCTGCTTTTTGTCTTTGCAGTCGGATTTCTGTCCTTCCATCTGGGCAGACGGGAAGGGCAGGCAGAGCAAAATGAAAACAAAGAAGCAGATGGGAAGCCAGAAGGAAGCAGGGGGGCCGACGGAGGGGGAAGCGAAACAGAAACCGGGATGAGTTTCGGAGGGGACTGCGCGGTGGCGGCCCCCTGCCTTGCGGACGGAACCCCCTGTGATTTTTCTCTGGAATTGGCGCCACCCTCCCTGGTCCCCCTGGCAGACCGGCTGATCCCGGAGCTGGAAGAACAGGAGGGGATCGCAGCGGCAGCCGCTTTCTACCGGAGAAACCAAGGAATGGTCTGCCATGGGATGGAGGCGCTCCAGGGAGGAAGCGTGCTGGGGATCGGACCGGATTTCCTGGCAGCCTCCGGCTTCCAGGTGGAGAAGGGCCGGGGATTCACAGAGCGAGATGTGGAAGAAAAACGGCGGATCGCCCTTTTAGATGGCCGGGCCGCCCAAGCCTTGTTCCCCGGATTGGATCCGGTGGGGGAGACTGTTGAGGTGGAGGGGAGGCTTTATCAGGTGGTGGGCGTGGCTGACTCCCCGCAGCTCCGGACGGGAGGCGGGCTGGTGCTCATACCGGAGAGCACTTGGTCGGAAGCCTACCAGTACATGGAGCCGAAATCGGTGGCCTTAAGAATTGCCGAACCTGTGGGGGAGTCCCTCACGGAGGCGGAGTGGGAGGCATTGCGGGAAGAGACCGGCGCTTATGCGGCGAGGATGCTGAACAGCATGGTACCGGAGAAAGAAACAATTCGTTATCAAGCATGGGAATAGGAGGGAGCGACAACTAAAGGCTGTTTAACAGCGCATACGAATCGTCATCTGAAAAGGTGGCGATTTTTTTAGTTTGCGCGCCATGGGCGCGCTCTAACGGGTGCAAGTCCCGAACATGCCCAGGTAGTGGGAAATGTATAGCCAAACAGCAAGGGTGTCCATCGTGAGGTGGAATCTGAAGGAAGCTGTAAGCTTAAGCGTGGAGGTCTCACAGAGGTTCCATCAGCCTAGTAACAACGAACTGTGAGAAGTCAGCCGAGCCCATAGTAGTGAAGAAGTCTCTGTAATGGAGATGGAGCGAAGGGGTGAACAATCAATAAACGACAACCTCAGTAGAGCCTATCTGCAAGTCGTACGAAACAAACAAGAAAGTATAAACCCCAACCAGTACGAAGGGTAGAGATACCAAAGCCTGATGGCGGTATGAGAAACCTGGGAGTACCGACAGTAACAGACAGATTTGTACAGCAGGCAATTCTAACGGCATTAGATATGATGAATGACGGTAATGCTTGGATTGTTGACATTGACTTGGAAAAGTTCTTCGACACAGTGAAACTTCAGTTGGTGGAAGATATTACAAGGCTTTCCCATTTGGATGAGGGGGCTGAAGATATGAAATGGGATATGGTAAAGTCCCTTGCAGGTGAAGCGGAAAGCAAGGGGATTAAAGTTGAACTGCAAGGACGGTTTCGTTTCGATAGAAGTTGAGGATATAGGGAATTTTGCAATCGTGTCTGTTTCTGATACTGGAATTTAAAAAACTGCGGTTACAGGATAATTTTATGAGGGATTGTAATAACTAATTAAAAACTAATAAACACCTGCTATAATTTAGTGGGGAGGTCTGCATATGGATAAGAACATATTGATCATTGAGGACGAAGCGGCAATACAGAAAATACTTTCTGAGCCTCTCACCTTTGCAGGATACAAAGTTACCACGGCATCGGACGGACTGGAAGGTATCAACATTTTTTGCGGACAGGAGTTCGACCTTATTCTACTGGATATAATGCTGCCCAAAATTGACGGATATACGGTATGTGAAATGATACGGCAAAAGTCACAGGTTCCCATTATTCTTTTGACTGCGCTTGATACGGAAGATGACCAGATTAAAGGCTTTGACAAACTGGCGGACGATTACATTACCAAACCATTTTCCATAAAGCTTGTATTAAAGCGTGTGGAAGCTCTTTTGCGGCGGACATCATCAGATACCGTGTCAGACTGTATCCGTTACAAAGAAATTTGCTTGAGTGAAACAGAACGCAAAGTTACTGTTTCCGGAAACGAGGCAGCGCTTACCCACCTGGAGTTTGAGATATTACTTCTGTTACTTAAAAATAGAGGGCGTGTTTTCACAAGAGATGACCTGCTTAATCTCGTTTGGGGCTATGACTTTGCAGGGGATGAAAAAGGGGTGAACTTTCATATTATGAACTTACGCAAAAAATTGAAGGTTGACTACATCGAAACAGTCCGGGGGGTGGGATATAGAATTGCGAAAGAAAATTAAAAACAGTTTAAGCATAAAAGTGTTTTTATGGGTGTTTTTGGCTCTCACTATCTGCAGTATGCTGATTTATGGAATCGTATTGACAGTCCTGCCGAAACAATATCAGGTTACATCGGATAAGCAGCTGGACGCAAATACCGAGATTCTTGTTTCCAAACTACGGGATATGCGTTATGAGGAAGCTGTCAATGAGATCTATAATTTCTGCATTCAAAACAATTCGGCAGCTATCCTCAGTGATGATAACGGAGCTTTGAGCTTTGGCGAAATAGAGGCAGATGAATTGACGGTTGCGACATCAAGCATTGGAACAACTGTCACTTTTTCAGATGATGAAACAGAATATGCACTCGTGGTATCTTCCATATCGAAAACGGCGGATGTTATATTGGGCTTTATGTTGCGCTTCCTGCCTGCTGTTATTGCAATTATTCTTATCCTGTCTTTTTTGAGCGCCTTTATTTGCAGCAGGGTTATTGTTGCACCTATCGCTAAAATCAGCCAGATTTCTAAACGGATGCGGTCACTTGATATGACTTGGAAATGTGATGTGGAAAGCAATGATGAGATTGGTGTGCTTGCTTCAAGTCTGAATATCATGGCAGGCCGGTTACAGGAAACGATGGAAGAATTAACAAATGCCAACAATCAACTGACGGATGACGTGGAAAAATTCAAATCGTTGGAAGAACAGCGCAGAAACTTTTTCGCAGCAGTATCCCACGAACTGAAAACCCCTCTGACCATCTTAAAAGGACAAATAGAAAATATGATTCTGGGATACGGGGATTATCAAAATCACGGAAAATATCTGCCCGAAGCACTGAAAGCAGCGGAAGATATAGAATATCTCGTCAAGGAAATCATAAGTATATCCAAAATGGAAACTATGGACTTGCAAAATACCTTACAGGAGGTTTCGCTAAAACAGACGATAAATGATACGGTAAAGGTTATTTTGCCGCTCGCACAGGAAAAGGGGATTCAGATACACCAAAATATCAGTACTGATATGGTTTTGTTCGTCAATCCCAATCTTTGGAGTAAAGCGCTGTCCAATATTATCGGAAACGCGGTACGTCATTCTCCCTGGGGCGAGAATGTTTTCATATCTTTGTGTTCCTGTGGAGACGGAAATGCTCTTGTTATCGAAAATACCGGAGTGTCTATTCCGGAAGCTGATCGTTCTCATATGTTCACACCCTTTTACCGGGCAGACAAGTCAAGGAATAAGGCTACCGGGGGAAGCGGGCTGGGACTCTATATTGTCAAAACGATTCTCGACCTGCACGCTATGGCATACCACATAAAGAACACAGAGCAGGGCGTTGCCTTTTTCCTCTATATAAAATAATTGCAACTTGATCCGCCAAAAAGCTGTCGGCCATTCGCTGTCAGCTTTTTTTGCGGCCTAATCAAATCCTTATGAAAAACAAACCAAAAACAAATCAAAAGGCTGTACGATGGACTACGGAAAGGAGCTGAGCAATGTAGATGGATGTTATACAAAGAGCTATGCTTTACATATCACGCAAAAAAGGAAAAACCGTAAGCCTGTTTTTGGTGGTATTTGCAGCAGCAGTTTTCCTGATTTCGTGTTTCCGCCTTTTGAATGGGGCGGAGGCGCTTTCCAAAGAGATCCGTACTTCTCTCGGAGCGGCTTTTTATATAAGAGCAAATACCGAGGTCTCCATGAATGAAACCGGTGAAACGCAAGTAAAGGAAAACAATATCCATATCACGGGGAAAGAAATTGATGAGATCATGCAGACAGGAGATATCAAATATTATAATCCCATCAATTACGGCTTTGCCAAAAGTGATAGAATACGGTTTATCCCCGGTGATAAGCATACTGAGGAAAACAATATGGGAAAGGTGACAGCGCTCCGTTTTTCTGCACTTGCCCCTGATTTCACAGAGGAAACAGCCGTTTTGGCAGAGGGAAAACATATCACCGAAACAGATAGCGGGAAAATTCTTATCAGTGAGCGACTGGCAAGCGCCAATCAGCTATCGGTTGGCGATACGCTGACACTGACCCACGCCAGGTTCGGTGAAGCTGACGGAACATACATTGATGAAATACCTGTCAAAACCGCTTATGCCAAAGTCCAAGTATCCGGAATATATAAACGGAAAATCCAGGACACATCTGATAAGCCAACCGCTGGTATTGCTGATAATGAGATATATGCGAGCCTTGATGTCTTAAATGAGCTGCACGAGAGTGCTGCAGGTATTTACACGGGTGAAGTTGACTTTTATATTACTGACCCGGCCAAACTTGAAACCATTACCCGCAATGTCCAGCTATTGCAATCCATTGACTGGAACACACATTTTATTCGGACCAATGATTTTCAATATTCCAGGATAGCGGACCAGTTATCGTCTCTCGGTGATTTAGTAAAGATATTTCTTGTCCTTGTGTCAGTTGTCAGTACCGTGTGTTTGAACTTGCTGTTGACACTGCGTATGCGTGGCAGAATGCAGGAAGCCGGTATTTTGCTTGCGGCAGGAGTTTCAAAGGGGCAGATCATGGCGGGATTTTTTCTGGAAGTGTGGTCAGTTGCGATCGTCGCACTGATGTTATCCTATATTGCTTCTTTGTGTGTTACAGGCATTCTTGGACACCGCATGTTTGGCGGGCTGCATTCCAACCTATTAAACGAAGAAACCATAAGGGCAGGAATTGGGGACAGGCTTCCGATTGAAAACTATCTGAAGACGAATGGCCTGGAGACATTGCTTATTTACTTTTGCCAGTTAGTCGTTATTACAGTTTCGACCTGGGTATCGTCCATGATCATTATGCGGCTGAAGCCAAAAGAAATTTTATCTAAAATGAGTTAGGAGGATTTTGGAATGAGCGTGATAAAAAGAGCAGGTCTGTACTGTTTCAGACAACGGTTTAAGACAGTTATATTGTTTCTGGTGCTGACGCTTATGGCGGTTTTTATGCTTACGGGCATTGCAGTTCGTGACGCAGCCAAAGGCGCGGCAGCAGATGTTCAGACGGCTATCGGAGGAAAAATTATGCTTGATCTTGACACAGAGGGGAATATGGGAAGCGGCCAGGAGACACAGTGGGGAACTGCCTATGCTTATAATGGAGATCTGATTACCCAGGAGATTGTAGATGCAATCGGAAAGGTTGAAGGCGTTGTAGATTATAATACCGAGGAAACAGGAGGGTACTACGGCGCGGGCGTAAATTTCAAATACCTGCCTGCCGCTCTTGGACTAAGTTACACAAAATATGGGGAAGCATCCGCTTATACTGTAACATTGTCGTCTGAAAAATGCAGGGCGTTCCAAAACGGAAGCTATCAATTAGTAAAAGGCAGACACATTACGCCTGACGATAAATATGCCTGCCTGATTTCAAAAGAACTTGCCGATTATAACAAACTGTCTGTAGGCGACAAAATTAAACTGTATTCCTTTACTTTTGATTCGGAATTTATAGACGAATTTGAAATCGTAGGGATTTTTGACGGTACGGAGGGTACATCAGGGAATGCCTTAACGGTAGATGAAATTCCTGCAAATTGCGGTTATGTGGACGCAGCGTCAGTCCAGGAAATATTTAAGGGCATTGACGAGGATGGCTATCAGCAATTAACCATCTTTGTAGAAGATCCTGTGGACATCAGGAATGTCTATGACAGAATTTCCGCTTTGCCGGAGCTAAAAGGCAAAACCTTAAAACTTACGATGGATACGGATGAGTATGATGAGGTGTCTGCGCCTTTAGAGTCCCTGCAAAAAATGGTGAATACAATAATCGTTCTTATTTCAGTGGTCAGTGTTGTTATTTTGACCCTGCTTTTGACAATCTGGATTAGGGGACGGAAAAAGGAAATTGGGATGTTGCTTTCTATTGGAAAGAGCAAGGTAAATATTATGCTGCAAGTCTTTACAGAAACGTTTATTGTGACGGTTATTTCATTCGCGGCATCCATACCGTTTAGCTTTTTGGCAGCGGAAAAAGCAGGGACATTGTTAATATTAAGGGCTACCAAAGGAACAGCAAACCTCAATGTGAAGATTGATACATCCTACCTGCTTCCTCTATATACGATTGGTATTTTGCTGATTACGGCGGCGGTTATCGCTTCATCGTGGACCATTGTCCGCGCCAAGCCAAAAGATATTCTTACAAAAATGAATTAAGGAGGACACGGAAATGAGTATCATAAAGACCGATCATATGAAATATTCCTATGATGGGAGCAGAACAGTTCTTAAAAATATATCTGTCGAATTTGAAATGGGAAAAATCTATGCAATCCTCGGCCCATCCGGGTGTGGAAAAACAACCCTGCTCTCTTTGCTTGGCGGACTGGATAGCCCGTCTGACGGACAGGTGTTGTTTCAAGGAGAAGACATTGAAAAAAGAGGGCTTGCCTATCATCGCAAAAACAATGTGGCTTTCATTTTTCAAAACTATAATCTGATTGATTATATGACGGCTGCCGAGAATGTGACTTTGACTTCTAAGCTGCCGCCGCTGCCTCTCCTGGAGCGTTTAGGGCTTACAAAGGAGGAAGCGAAACGAAACGTTTTGAAACTCTCCGGCGGGCAGCAGCAGAGGGTGGCAATCGCCCGTGCATTGGCATCAAGTGCAAGCGTTATCCTTGCGGATGAGCCGACAGGAAACCTTGATGAAGATACTGCGGTGGAAATCACAAATATTCTGAAGGAATGTGCCCATCAGATGAATAAATGCGTGATAATCGTAACCCACTCCAATGAGCTTGCAAAGCAGGCAGATGTCGTGCTCCGCTTGAAAAAAGGTGAGTTGCAGCAATTATGAGAACAGGATGGATGCTCTGTCCTATTTGTGGTAATAAAACCTGTAATATAGTCCTGATGTTCCCGTACCGGGAATGTCAGGACTTCTCTATGACCGATTTTCTCTCCCATGATGAAAAACGTTGATAAGTAAAAAGGATTGAAATTAATATGCGAGTTTCACGTCCAAGAACTATATTTGGTATTTGAATACCAAAATAAAATACTTGACAACATTGATTTGCCTATGATAAAGTGTGTACAATTAAAAAAATAGTATATAAAAATAGAGGCGGATACAATGAGAAATACAATAAGTAATCGGCTTTATGAGGAGATGGACCTTATGAGAGGGGCCGTCAAAATGGATCAGATGACCCCGGCATTCTTGTTGATAAATGAAGTGAGACAGGCCATAGAAAAAGGTAATACAGCCAGGACACCGGAAGAGCTATATACACTTCTTTTAACAGCGGCGGATAAGAAAGGCTTACACAACCCATTTAGTGACAGTGATCAGTTTTATAGAGTGTTTTTGAATGTTACAGGCCGGGTCCCCTGGGAACAGGCACTGATGTTGGATCTTCAAAGTGATAGATATCCGATTCTTCCGGAAGTTCTGATTAGAAAATTTACATCCCAAATTACCAGTAAGACGGAAACCGTTTTGGTAGCTGAAGCAGAGAAGTTTGTCCCATTTTTACAGTGGATCGTCGACGGGCATATCAATTCCAAGTTTATACTTACAAGCCAGGACATAAGATACATCAGGGCGCTTGAAACTGTGTTTGACGAGTATGACAATGTTGAGGTTGTACAGGCAAGTATTTATGAATATGGATTCATTAATCGGCGTTTTGACGTGATATTTGCTTCTCCGGTATTTGGCGGCAGAACCCTTGTGGAAGATAGAACTTTTATGTGCCGTGAATACGATATGGCTGCTTTAGAGAATCTTTCTTACCATTTAAATTCTGGGGGCGATATGGTCATAATCCTTCCAGGAAGAATTACTTTTGCGGCTGGGAAAATAGCAGATTTGAGAAACTTTATTCAGAGTAATTACACCATGAAAGAACTTGCCGAATTGCCAGAAGGAATTTTGGAATATACCGGTATTAAAACATATCTGCTTGTGATAGAAAATAATAGGCCGGGAGACGATGATATAATCATCCGGAGATACTCTGCAGGTGAACGCAAATCTAAAAGTTCTGCCGTGACAGAGCTTAACATTGAGGATGACACCTTTGTGATGATCAGCGAATTGGAGCAGCAAGGGGATTGGAGCATTGACCGTATTTTTGCACAGCAGGATGATGAATATTTAAGGTATCAGAATTCAGGCATCCGCAAGGACTATCTTGGAAATGCTGCACAGGTATTCAGGGGTAAGTCGGTTACAAAGAAGGCTGAGAATGGTGCGATAGGGGTTGTGAACATATCGAATATCGGAGAGTATGAGATTGATTACGAGAACTTAGACACTATTTGTGAAGATGAGAGGAAAATTGCCAATTACATGCTGCAGGAGGGAGATGTACTTCTTCCAGGCAGAGGCACGGCAATCAGGACTTCTGTGTTCCATATACAGAATTTTCCCTGCATTGCGCACTCCAATGTAATCGTAATAAGGCCCCATAAGAAAAAATTGAGCAGTGTTTATCTGAAGGTGTTCCTGGATAGCCCCATCGGGAACAAGCTGATAAGCGGTGCACAGCAGGGGATGACAATCATGAATATCAGCTACAGGGATTTGGCTGTTCTTGAGATTCCAATCCCGTCAATGGCGGAACAGGAGAAAGTTGCTGAAGAATATATAAAAGAGCTGAAAAAGTATAAGGATACAGTGGCGGAAGCTGAAAAACGTTGGAAGGATGTTCTCAGTAAGCTGCAGAGTTTTAAGTGAGGAGGAGGCGTTTGTGTTTGATACAGGAAAAGATATAACGGAATCTGAGAATACTGCAGAGGGAACAACCAGCCAACAGCTGTTTCATCACTTGTTTGAAGCCTGTAATATTTTAAGGGGGCCGATTAACCAGGATGAGTTTAAAAGCTATGTGACACCCATTCTCTTTTTTAAACGGATTTCCGATGTCTATGATGAAGAATTTGAAGAGGCCATGGAATTTTCAGGCGGAGATACAGAATACGCAGAGGCAGAGGATATGCATTCTTTTGTGATCCCGGAGGGATGTCACTGGAATGACGTTCACGAAGTGAGTGAAAATGTCGGTAAGGCAATTGTCAATGCCATGACGGGCATTGAAAAAGCCAATCCTGATACACTGTCTGGTGTGTTCAGCAGTTTTGATGATGCAACCTGGACAGATAAAAATAAATTGACAGACGAGAGATTAAAGAACCTGATTGAACATATGTCCCAGATTAAGGCTGGCAATAAAAACTATTCAGCCGATGTCATGGGTGACAGCTATGAATTCTTGATTAAAAAATTTGCGGATATGTCCAAGAAAAACGCAGGTGAGTTTTACACGCCGCGTCCGATTATTAAGCTGATGGTTCAATTGCTTAATCCCCGGCCGGGGGAAACGGTTTATGATCCGGCTTGTGGAACCGGCGGTATGTTAATCGAGGCAGTTCATCATATGAAGAATGATCGGCTTGCATATGGCAGGATTTTTGGCCAGGAGAATAATTTGTCCACATCGGCAATTGCCAGAATGAACCTTTATCTTCATGGAGCTAAAGATGTGCAGATTAGACAGGGCGATACTTTGCGCAATCCCCTGTTTTTGGAGAAAGGGAAGCTCAGGTCATTTGACTGTGTCCTCGCGAATCCTCCGTTTGGAATGGAAAAATGGGGAGCAAAGCAGTTTGAGTCTGACAGGTATGGAAGAAATATCTGGGGCTGCCCCAATGATTCAAGCGCAGATTATGCATGGCTTCAACACATGATTAAGTCTATGAATCCAAAGACGGGACGCTGTGCAGTGGTGCTTCCTCAGGGAGTGCTGTTCCACTCAGGTAAGGAAGGAATGATCCGCGAGCAGTTAATCAAGTCTGATAAGCTGGAAGCAGTGATCACTTTGGCAAGCGGAGTGTTTTACAGTACTGGAGTATCCGCCTGCATTCTGTTTCTGAACAACAAGAAACAGCATCATCATAAGGGGAGAATCTGTTTAATTGACGGTTCAAAAATCTATACACCGAAGCGCGCCCAGAACATTTTGGAACCAAAAGACGTCGATGCGCTGTATAAACTCTACACGGACGATACGGATGTGGTTGAGAAATGTAAGATAGTAACAATAGCGGATGTTCAAGCAGGCGGATACGAACTGAGCGTCAACAAATATATTGAGAAGAAAAGACAGGAAACAGTATCTCCGGCAGTTGTGAGAACGAGATACTATGCAGCCCTGAAAGCGGTCTGCGATGCCGAGGATAAGATGAACCGGTTGCTGATTGAAGGAGGGTATGTCAATGAGTAAGAGGATTGCCCAGGATGAGCTTGAATCTTATCTTTGGGGTTCAGCCATTCTCCTGAGAAATCATATAGATGCCGGAGCCTACAAACAATATATTTTCCCGCTTCTGTTTTTCAAACGTCTGAATGACGTTTATGAGGAAGAGACAGAAAAGGCTGTCAAAGAAAATGGCCCGGAGGCGGCAGCATGGGAAGAAACACACAATTTCTCAATTCCGGATGGCGCACATTGGGACGATGTGAGAAATGTGACGGAGAATGTAGGAAAAGCGATACAGAGGGCTTTTCGTACGGTTGAAAAAGCAAATCATGAGAAACTGCAGGGGGTTTTTGGCGATGGTACATGGACAAATAAAAATCGTCTCCCGGACAGACTGCTGAAAGATCTTCTGGAGCACTTTAGCAGTAAAACGTTATCGCTTGAGAACTGCCCGGAAGATGAGCTGGGACAGGGATATGAATATCTCATCAAACAATTCGCAGATGACAGCGGACATACGGCACAGGAATTTTACACCAATCGTACGGTTGTCCATTTAATGACTGAAATCTTAAAGCCGGAATCAGGAGAGTCGATCTATGACCCCACCTGTGGAAGCGCTGGTATGCTGATTTCCTCTATTTCACATCTGAAGAACAACGGAAAAGAGTGGAGGAATGTATCGCTATATGGCCAGGAAATAAATGCCCTGACTTCTGCGATTGCCAAAATGAATCTGTTTCTTCATGGGATAGAGGATTTTAGAATTGTCAACGGGGACACCCTTGCGGCGCCGGCATTTATCAAAGGGGGGAGGTTACAGCAGTTTGACGTGGTGGTAGCGAATCCGCCTTATTCCATAAACCAGTGGAATCGGGAGGCTTTTACTGCAGATAAGTATGGCCGCAACTTCCTTGGCGTTCCGAAACAGGGACGGGCTGATTATGCCTTCTTTCAGCATATTTTGATGAGTATGAAGCCAAACACCGGCAGATGTGCGATTCTCTTTCCCCACGGGGTTCTTTTTAGAAAAGATGAGAAAGATATGAGAGAAAAACTGGTGCATTCTGATTTGCTGGAATGTGTAATTGGTTTAGGGCCGAATTTGTTTTATAACTCACCGATGGAAGCCTGTATTGTAATTTGCAGATCGAAAAAACCGGAAAAACATAGAGGCCAGGTGCTTTTTATCAACGCTGTAAATGAGGCTATAAAGGAAAGCGGTCAGAGTTATTTGGAGCCGCAGCATATTGATAAGATTGCGAAAGCATATGAGAATTTTGAATCGGACCATGACATCTCGAAAAAAGTCTCTATTCATGAAATTGAGGAAAATGATTTTTCGCTGAGTATTCCGTTATATGTTAAGGCACCGTTTGCAACGACTCTTGAGAGAGCGATGACTGTGCAGGACAGCTATGACGTATGGCTCATGACATCTCGGCGTTTAAGGGCATATTATGAAACGCTTGGAAATTTACTTAAGAGAGAGGAATGACAATGCCTGCTGTAAAATTAGGTGATGTTGCGGTTGAAGCCAGGGAACTATATAAAGGAGATAAAACCGGCTGTCCCATTGTCGGCTTGGAACATATCACTCCGGAAGAAGTGACACTTTCCAATTGGAGCATTGACACAGAGAATACCTTTACAAAAATGTTCCGCAAAGACGATATGCTATTTGGCCGTAGGAGGGCATATCTGAGGAAGGCCGCAATAGCGCCTTTTGATGGGATTTGTTCCGGGGATATAACTGTTATTCGTGCAAAAAGTGATAAAATGCTTCCAATGTTACTTCCTTTTGTCATCCAGAACGAGGATTTCTTTGAGTACGCGGTTGGAAAATCAGCAGGTTCGTTATCGCCGCGGGTAAAGTGGGAGCATCTGAAGAATTATACCTTTAATCTGCCTTCTTTAGAGAAGCAGAAAGAATTGGCAGATTTGCTCTGGTCCATCCATGATTCCAGAAAGGCTTATCAAGATTTGCTTCGAGAAACCGACGAGCTCATCAAAGCGCAGTTTATTGAGATGTTTGGTGATCCAGAGGAAAACCCTATGGGATGGCCAATACGTAAGCTTTCTGAGGTTGCAAAAGTTGATGGAACCATGACAAAGGAGTATGAAAAATATGCTGAGTATCCGCACATAGGCATTGACAGCATAGAAAAAAATACTGGTATTTTGTCCGGCTATCGTACAGTTCGTGAAGACAATATTATAAGTCCAAAGTATCATTTTGGGCCACAACATATCCTATATAGCAAGATTAGACCAGCCTTGAACAAAGTGGCAATCCCTGAGTTTGAAGGCCTGTGTTCCGCAGACTGCTATCCGCTTTTGCCAATAGGAGGCTGGTGTGAGAGAAAATTTCTTGCCCATGTATTGAGATCTGACTTTTTCTTGAACTATATCCTATCATACAGCGGTAGATCCCAGATGCCTAAAGTGAATAGGAAGCAGCTCGGAGGGTTTACTTTCCCTTGTCCACCGATGGAACTACAAAATCGTTTTTTAATTCTGACTGAACAGAGCGACAAATCAAAATTTGAACTAAAACAGGCCATAAAGAGTGTGGACAATCTTGTCAGGTCATTGGTACAAAAAGAACTAAAATTTACCGTTGAGGATTCTGGAGAGATTTAAGAAATTTGATACAGGCAATTACAAATGAAAATATAATATCGCATTATGCGGGGAAAGGGAAAATCATGTTTAATGAAGACAATACAACTGAGCAGATGATTATTGCAACGCTTAGTAAAAATGGCTGGGAATATATCCCGCCGGAAGAACTTCAACGTGAAGAAAGTGATGTTATGGTTGAGTCCATGGTGCGAGACGCACTGATCCGCCTTAATCCGGAAATTGCGGCAGATGAATCCAGGGCAGATGAAGTCATCTACAAATTGAGAACCCTTTTTTTGTCAACCAATGCGCAGAATTTAGTTACCCAGAACGAGGCTTTTAAACAGATGGTTTTTGAAAAGAATTCCTACCCGTATGCAGAGGATGGGAAACAGGTATCTATTGATTTCTTTGGCACTGAAATGAATGGTAAGTTGGATAAGAATCAATATGTTGTGACCAATCAGTGGGTTTACCCAAAGAAGGATGGCGGCAAGCGCCTTGATATTGTATTACTTGTGAACGGATTCCCCTTTGTAATAGGCGAATTAAAGACCCCGGTTCGGGCAGCAATCACTTGGCTAGACGGAGCGCAGGATATTAATAAATATGAACAGAGTATCCCTCAAATGTTTGTATCCAATGTTTTTAATTTTGCCTCAGAGGGAAAATTCTATCGTTATGGATCGGTCTGTATGCCTGCGGCAAAGTGGGGCCCCTGGCATACTACGGATGATAAGTCGGATGGAAGTTTAGCGGCAGTGCAGACCAGTATAAAAGATATGATTACCCAGTACAAGGTGATGGACCTGTTTCAGTTTTTTACCCTGTTTGCTGTTGATCATAAGTATCGAAAATATAAAGTAATTGCCCGCTATCAGCAGTATGAAGGTGCAAACATGTTGATTGATCGTGTGCGTGCTGGATACCCTAAGCAGGGTTTGATTTGGCATTTCCAGGGTTCGGGAAAATCATATTTGATGGAATTTGCAGCGGTGAAGATGCGTATGCTTCCTGATTTGAAAAATCCGACGGTTATTATTGTGGATGACCGTCTGGATTTGGAGTCCCAGATCACTGCACAGTTTCACTCGTCTGATGTTGGAAATCTGGTGTTGGCAGCCACAAGGGAGCAGCTGATGACCATGCTTCGCCAGGATATTCGTAAGATTATCATTACGACGATTTTCCGTTTCCAGGAAGTAACCAAAGAACTTAGTCAACGCGATAATATCATTGTTATGGTTGACGAGTGCCATAGAACGCAAGAGGGTGATCTTGGCATAAAAATGAGAACAGCGCTTCCTAAGGCATTCTTTTTCGGGCTGACGGGCACGCCCATTAACCGCACGGACAAGAATACCTTTGCTACATTCGGTACGACAGAAGACCGCAGTGGATATATGAGTAAGTATTCTTTTTCCGATTCTATCCGCGATCAGGCAACGCTTCCTTTGAATTTTGAACCGGTGCCGGTAGACCTTCGTGTTGAAAAAGATACGATGGACCGTGAGTTTGATGTTCTCACAAGAGGGCTTTCTGATTCGGATAAGGCTGAGCTCTCAAAAAAAGTTAATATGCAGGCTATTATGTATAATGAGAAACGCATCCATAAGGTGTGCGCTCATATTGCAAAACATTTCACTGAAAAGATTAAACCGAATGGGTATAAAGCCCAGGTGGTTGTTTATGACCGTCCCTGCTGCATCAAATATAAAACGGAGCTTGATAAGCTTCTGGGGCCGGAGTGTTCAACGATTGTAATGGATACGAATGACGATAAGGCTGACGAATACAAGACCTATCGCCGCAGCAAAGAAGAAGAAGCGAAGATTCTTGACCGTTTTCGGGATCCCAACGATCCACTTGAAATCGTTATTGTTACGGCGAAGCTTTTGACTGGCTTTGATGCACCGATTCTCCAGGCTATGTATCTGGACAAGCCGATGAAGGACCATACACTGCTGCAGGCAATCTGCCGTACAAACCGTACCTATGATGAAGGAAAGACTTTTGGCCTGATTGTAGATTACATTGGTATATTTGACAATGTCGCGAAGGCGCTGGATTTTGATGAAGGAGGCATGAAGAAGGTTATTTCCAACATCGAAGAAGTTAAGAAGCAGATACCAGCCTTGCTCCGTAAATGTCTCAGCTACTTTATGGGAGTGGACCGTAGGGTTGAGGGATGGGAAGGATTGATGGCGGCACAGGAGTGCATTCCGACCAATGCTGAGAGGGATAAGTTTGCAGCAGACTATCAGGTATTAAATCGTGCATGGAATGCAGTGTCTCCCGACCGGATGCTAAAGGCTATTCAGGCGGATTATGTGTGGCTGACTAAGGTTTATGAATCCGTTAAGCCTGCCAATGGAGGCGGCGGACTTATCTGGGCAGCCCTTGGCGCAAAGACGATGGAAATCGTTAACGCCAATATAGATGTTGGAATGGTTCATGAGGATGAAGAAATTCTTTCTCTGGAAGCAGATTTGATCGATGCGTTTATTGAGAAGCATAAAGGCAGTAAAAATGCTGCCAAGAGGGTAGAAATTGACTTGGTTGCAAGAATTCATAAGCATTCTGATGATCCGAAGTTCATGCGTTTGGGCGATAAATTGGAGAAGCTGCGTGAAAAACATGAACAGGGACTTCTCAATAGCATTGAGTTTCTCAAGATGTTGCTGGAACTTGCAAAAGAAGCGGCACAGGCGGAAAAAGAAGTCGTACCGGAAGAGGAAGTTGATAAGGGAAGAGCGGCATTAACTGAGCTTTTCAATGGAGTTAAAAACAGTAGTACCCCGATTATCGTGGAACGTATTGTGACTGACATTGATGATATCGTTAAGATTGTACGTTTTGACGGCTGGCAGAACACTACCAGCGGCCGTCAGGAAGTGAAAAAAGCTCTTCGCAGTGTTGTGTGGGTTAAATACAAGATTAAAGACAAAGAAGTGTTTGATAAAGCCTATAGCTACATAGAGCAGTACTATTGATTGACGAGATGATATGGCAAAGATAATTAAAAAAGGGTACCAATTAGAAGAAGAATATTATGGGGTAAAGCAGGACGAAGCAGATAAAAAAACAAAGAATATAAGGACATTGGGTAAAACTGTAGTTGCATTTATCATGATTTATACCGCTTCTATTGCAGTCAGTGTAGTTGTGGACATATTTTCGAGGGTATTTATCCCTCTGACTGTATGCCTTGGATTTGCTCTGATGATTATTGCAATATTCGAGTGTCTTAGGGACAATACATTAAAATATGGTGATACAGATATTCTCGTTTCTGGAATATATGGTGAAAGAATCGCGGCCGAAGTTCTTGCTGCACTTCCGGATAGCTACACCATATTTCAAAATGTAACCGTTACTTATGACAATAAGAAAAGAGAGATTGATAATATTATTGTTGGCAAAAGTGGAGTGTTTATTGTTGAAGTTAAAAATCATAATGGTCATATCGTAGGGGATTTAAACGATACCTATTGGACACAACATAAAGTGGGGCACGGCGGTACACCTTATGCAAATGAAATGTACAGCCCTGTCAGGCAAGTCGGAACACAGATATACTGTCTGGCAAATTATTTGAGACAGAACGGCGCCAATCTATATATTGAAGGGATGGTGTATTTTGTGAACGAATCTTGTCTGTTAAGCCTTACGGGTAGCAGCGCTATTTCTGTATATTCAAGTTTTGATGGCGATACAGATCAGCTTTACAGACAAATTCTGTCTGGAAATTATAATTTAGATGTTAGAAGTATAAATTACATTTGCAAATTGATTAATCAGTTATAATTATAGAAGAAACGCTTTTCGCCCTACGGATATATTATAATTTTGCAAGCGGGAAAAAACAAGCCGCAAACAAAATCAAAAAAGAAAACAGGAGGAACGAAAACTATAAACTATGGTTGATGAAGCGTTAAATGGGAATCACATTCAGCGAAGAATTTCAGTTGTAGCAGAATAAGGGGAGGTAATCAACCAGTCAAAGGTAGAAATCCCTCTGCCATACCCCTTATAGGCAATAGAAAGGAGGACTCTATGACACAGGCAGAAAGGCTTCTTTATCTGATAAAATATCTCATAAGTGAAAATAACGAGTTAAAATCATTCCATATTCCTGTGGAGGAAAATGTAAGGAGGCGGCTGTTACGCTCTCTTATGAATATTCGCCCGCCAAAACCAATTACACAAGATTTTTTGAGCGTGCAGGACGAATATTTGCAAGAGGAACAAGCCAAGAAAGGCGTTATCTCTTTAGCAGATATTTCATTTGTAAAGTCTGGTATTTACTTATGGCAGGGTGACATTACACGCTTATCTGTAGACGCTATCGTAAATGCTGCTAATAGCGCCATGCTAGGCTGTTTTGTCCCTTGTCATGGGTGTATTGATAACACCATTCATTCTGCCGCAGGCATAGAACTCCGTTTGGAATGTTCCCGTATCATGGAAAAACAGAAAATAAAAGAGCCTACGGGAAAAGCCAAAATAACAAGAGCCTATAATCTTCCCTGCCGTTATGTTCTCCACACTGTCGGTCCGATTATCTGTGGGAAAGTCACGAAAAGAGATTGTGATCTTTTATCAGGCTGTTACCGTTCCTGCCTTGACCTTGCCGCAGAATATCAATTGAAAAGCATTGCTTTTTGTTGTATTTCTACGGGGGAGTTTTGTTTCCCAAATGAAGCAGCCGCCGAAATAGCAATCCAAACGGTAAAAGATTATCAGAAAAGGAATCCAAGTGGTATGGAGGTGGTTTTTAACGTTTTCAAAGATTGCGACTACGAAATCTACAAACAATTATTGGGATAATATTGAAAAAGTAAAAATAAAAATTCAGAGCGCAGACGCTATCTTGATAGGAGCAGGGGCAGGACTGTCTGCCTCTGCCGGATTTCTTATTACAATGCGTTTGATGAATAATAACTAAAAGATATAAAAGAAGTTAATGGCTATGGAAATTTGGCCTAAGAAGGATAAAGAAGAGGGTGCCCCATCAGTCACTTCATGACTTTTGGGACACCCTCATTGCTTGCCGCTGCCTTATTCTGGCAGTACACTATGCTTCAAGCTGGTGTAGGCCAGCAGGATATAAATTGTGTAAATCAGAAAGAACAGCACAAGCGAGAGTGCCACAATGACCACGGGACTGCTCATCCCTTCCATGACGCCAGGCTCCGGAAGCCGGGCCGTATGGAAGATGAACGGAACTGCAATCAGAACTGGCGGAACAGCAGGCATAGCGTAGTAGAGGGCAAACTGACCGCCCAGGGCGCGCTCCATCTCCTGCCGGGTCATACCCAATTTTCGGAGCAGGATGAATTGCCGCCGGTAACGGTCTGTTTCACTGAGCTGTTGAATGGTCAAAATAGTGGCGGCAGTCATGCTGAGAGCCAGGGCCAGATAAGACATGGGGAATACCAGGAGAGCAGTCTGAACCGCCACCTGCACAGTCTCGTTTGCCTTTGTGGAAACGAAACCATACCCCGAAGGGGTCCCATGCTTATCATATTCCATGGTGGCTATATCGGTCAGTGCGTCATACTGTCGCGCAGATACTGGCTGGAGTGTCTTTGCGGCATAGGACAGATGGTGTACTGGCTGTCCAGCCACCGCTTCGTCCGGGACTACCAAAATATAGCCCCGACCATTTCCCACACCGAGGCTTTGGGAGAGATGCTCTGTGTAGACATTCCCTGGGGTCAGAGTGATGTCTCCCAAGGTAATTGGCTGGTCGTAGTCTTGCAGCGGTTCTTCCAGATATGCCATACAGTGGATCAGATACCGCCCCGGCTCCATCTCCGCTGCCGGATAACCCGCAATAGAACGCAGCGCAGCATAGTCGCTCCAGCGGAGGACAGGATCCTGGTCGTAATTGTAGTAATAATAAAGTGTGCGGCTACTGACATAATCCCGTACCTGGGACGTTTCACACAAATAGACCTGATACAAAACCGACTGCTCTACTGGAATATTTCCGCTAATGTATTCCAGATAAGAACTGGGGTCCTGATCCTCTCCCTCAATTCCAAAATAGAGATCAAAGCAGGCGTTTTCCGCCGCCCTGCCCCGAAAAATGCCGTTGAATACCATACCGCTTCCTTCCGTGAGCAGTGTAGCAGTGAAGATGATAGAAATTACCGCCATAACAATTCCCATGGTGGCAAGTTTTGAGGCGAGAGTACGGAAAACCAGCAGGGTTTGCCCCTGATATTTCCGAGCGGGGCGCTTCTCGAAAAAAGCGGGAACGCCAGAGGCGAAGCTGAGAAAAAAGCCAAACAGAGCGGCAAGCAGACATCCTGCCCCGATGATGCCGATCATCAGTTCACCAGCCATCAGCAAAGTAGTTCCCGCTATGCCCAACAGGATAGAGACGCTAAACATCCAGCGGCGAAGTTTTCCGTCTCGGATGACCACGCCTTCATTTTGACGCTCAAAGTAAATGAGGTTATAGATTTTCATCTTGCGGATGCGCTTTCGGCTTTTCCAAAGGGCGTGGAGGTAAATTAGGGTGAAATAGAGCAAGGTTAGTCCCGCCGCCGGGAGGGAGAGTGTCAGCGAGAAATGATAAGACAGGCTGAACATGGCAAACAGAATCGCCCGCAGAATCTGATAGAACAATCCACCCAGCATCAGTCCCAACGCCAGAGCCGCGCTGCCTACCGCCAGGTTTTCCAGGAAGAACAGCCGGGCTACCTGCCTGTTTGTCAACCCGATCAGGATATAGGTTCCCAATTCGCGGCTCCGGCGGGAAAGCATGAAACTGGTGGCGTAGCTCACCAGCCAGCCGAAGATGCACACAACAACAATGCTGGCCAGGACGATCACGAAAGGCAGAGTATCCATTCCTTCCGAAAGCTGTCGGACTTCCTTGGAAAACACCAAGCCGTTGAAGGAATATAGCAGCGCTGCGGCCATTACTACAGTGACAAAGTACACCAGATAATCTCTCGCCTGCCGTCTGGCGTTTCGCAGGGACAGTTTAGATAACGTCACTGAGGTCACCTCCCAGCGCGGCAAGGACATCCAGAATTTCGTGGTAGAATACCGGCCTTCCCCGCTCTCCCCGCAGCAGCTCGTTAAACACCCGGCCATCTTTCAGGAACAGTACCCGTTTTGCATAGCTGGCGCTGTAGGCATCGTGGGTGACCATCAAAATGGTGGCCTCCATACCTCGGTTCATCGCAGTCATAGTTTCCAGCAGATTTTTGGACGCCTTAGAATCCAATGCCCCAGTAGGTTCGTCCGCTAACAGTAGGGACTGCCCTGCTACCATAGCCCGTGCGCAGGCGGTCCGCTGCTTCTGTCCGCCGGAAACCTGATAAGGAAATTTAGCCAAGATGTCGGTGATGCCCAGCTTCTTGGCCACATCCCGGACCCGGTTTTGCACAGTCTCGGGATTCCGGTGATTTAAGGAGAGGGCCAGACCGATGTTTTCCTCAACCGTCAGGGTATCCAGCAGATTAAAATCCTGAAACACAAAGCCCAGCCGCTCCCGGCGGAATTTCGCCAATTCTTCCTCCCCCAGATCGGCTATGCTCACCCCATCCAGCAGAATCTTGCCCGCGCTGACGGTGTCGATA
>JAAWBT010000086.1 GCA_022792835.1 Lachnospiraceae bacterium
ACTGGTATTTTCAAGATCAAGTCAAAACAGAGCGAATCGGTAATCTGCACCAGTTCATAAAAAATGGTGCGTCACTTGAAGCTGTTTTGAAATTGGTAGGGTAGTTTTGTGCAAATTTCTATATTTGCTCATTTATAGCATATAAAATATATAGTTTGATTATGGATTGGGGATGGTTTGTTTTTCAGGTAAAAAATTTGAAAAGGAGTGTCATATTTTTTACGAAAAAATATATTGAAAATATGACAAAGAGGAGGTATAATAAATTTGTCATAGACAGTAAAGGAGGGTATGCTTTGGAACATATGGGGGTGAATATGAGATTAAAGGCTCTCAGGAAGGAAAGCAGGCTTACACAGGAGCAGTTGGCAAAGTATCTGGATGTGGACCAGACCTTGATTACGAAATTTGAAAATGGCAGCCGAGCGATTAACGTTACGATGGTTGATAAGCTGTGCAGTTTGTTTGGCTGTACGCAAGAATATCTGTTGGGTCAGAGCGAGGAATACATTCCGTTAAATTTCGCTTTTCGCTCCCAGGGAGTTTCCACAGAGGATCTGCAGAGTATTGCAGCGGTCAATAAAATTGTGATGAATTTACGTTGTATGAATGAACTGATTGGAGGCGAATGATATGAGGTCAGCGCAGGAACTGAATTCATTGGCTTTAAAAACAAGACGGGTCTGGGGAGAAGACGCATATTCGCCGGTGGATATTTTTGCTGTTGTCAATGGCTGGAAGGATAAAAAAATAACAGTGGTCAAGTACCCTTTGTCATCCAGGATAAGCGGGATGTGTACAAAAGAGGCGGAGGATCTTGTGATCTGTATCAATGCAGCAACTTCGTATGGGAGGCAGCGGTTTACGCTGGCCCACGAACTGTATCATATCTTGTATGAAGAAAATATACAGAGAGTCATATGTGATATGAGTATGGATTATGACAAGCCTGTTTCCGAAAAAGAAGCAGATATGTTCGCCGGGTATCTGCTGATGCCTTACGATGCGCTTTTTCGATATTCCGACCAAGTTAAAAGCTGGGATTTAAACCATGTGATTGATGCAGAGCAGTTTTTTCAGATCAGCCATATGGCAATGCTGTTCCGGCTTGAGAGGGACGGGTTTATCAGCTCACAGACAGCGGCGGCATTGAAAGATGTGACTGTGTCAAAAGAGGCGGCGAGACTTGGATATGGAAAAGAGCTTTATATGCCGTTGCCTGCAGGAAGACAATATTTTACAACAGGAGAGTACATTCGTAAAGTGGAGCTTCTGGCTGAAAGCGGACGAATATCGAACGGGAAGAGGGAGGAATTTCTGATGGATGCCTTCAGAGCGGATATTGTATATAATCTGGACGAGGAAGAGGGGAATTTGAATGACTGATGATACGTTTTTTGACACGGATTGTTTGTCAGCTTTTCTATGGATTAATGATACGGATATTCTGCAGGCTTTATATCGGGGAAAAATAGTTTTGCCGGACCCGGTATATCAGGAATTGTCGAACCCCTGTATACCGCATATAAAAAAGCGGGTAGACGGGTTGCTCCGTGACGGAACGGCTTTGATACAGCAGATCAATATCGGTACGGAGGAATATAAACTGTATGATTCTTTAGTGAAGGGACTTGACGGACAAAAGAGGATAGGCCGCGGTGAGGCGGCGGGAATAGCGCTTGCAAAGACCAGAAACGGCATTCTTGCAAGTAATAATTACCGGGATATTCTTCCATATATAAAGAAATATGGGATAAGACATATAGACACTGGCTCTATTTTGAAAGAAGCGCTGAGAAAAAAGCTGATTACAGAACCAGAGGGCAATGTAATCTGGCAAAAAATGCTGGATAAAAACAGAAAACTTCCGGCAGACACTTTTTCTGAATATCTAAACGGCATTCCACTCTAATTTTGCTGCATACGGTGAATAGTCTAGGTGTGGTGAAATCATATTATAACCCCAAAGAATAGTAAACATGCAAAATCCGTATTTCAATTATAATGGAGAGGATGGTATAATGGGCTGCAGAATAGAAAAGGCAGGGGAAGGGGCTGGTTTGGCCGGTTTCTCCGGGCCTTCGAGCACTTTAAACAGGAGGATCAATCTATGGGAATGACAATGACGCAGAAGATTCTGGCGGCCCACGCGCACCTTGCGTCTGTGGAGGCCGGGCAGCTTATCGAGGCGGATTTGGATCTGGTTTTAGGCAACGACATTACTTCCCCGGTGGCGATTCATGAGATGGACGGGAAGATGAAGGACAGTTCTGTGTTTGATAAGGACAAGATTGCACTTGTCATGGATCATTTTGTCCCCAACAAGGACATCAAGTCAGCAGAGCACTGCAAATGCGTGAGGGAGTTTGCCGCAAGGCATGAGATCACCAATTTCTTCGATGTGGGAGAGATGGGGATTGAACATGCCCTGCTTCCGGAAAAAGGCCTGGTGGTGGCTGGGGATGTGGTGATCGGCGCGGACTCCCATACCTGTACCTACGGCGCACTGGGAGCCTTTTCCACAGGAGTTGGAAGCACGGACATGGCAGCAGGCATGGCTACGGGCAAAGCCTGGTTCAAGGTGCCCCAGGCCATTAAGATCGAACTTACAGGAAAGCCTCAAAAATGGGTCAGCGGCAAGGACGTGATCCTACACATCATCGGTATGATCGGCGTGGACGGGGCCCTCTACCAGTCCATGGAATTTACCGGGGACGGAGTCGCGGAGCTTTCCATGGACGATAGGTTCACCATTGCCAACATGGCCATTGAGGCTGGAGGCAAGAATGGGATTTTTCCGGTGGATGAGAAGGCTGAGGCCTACATGAAAGAACATTCCATGCGTCCATTCAAGGCATATGAGGCGGATGAGGATGCAGAGTATGCCCGTGTAATTCGACTGGATCTTTCCAGTATCCGGCCGACAGTGGCTTTTCCCCATCTGCCGGAAAATACCAGAAGCATTGACGAGGCCGGGGAGGTGTCCATTGACCAGGTGGTCATCGGCTCCTGCACCAACGGCCGTATGGACGATCTGCGGGTGGCGGCAGAGATCCTTAAGGGACGGAAGGTAAAAAAAGGCGTCCGCGCCATCGTGATTCCAGCTACCCAGAAAATTTATCTGCAGGCCATGGAGGAGGGGCTTTTGAAGATTTTCATCGAGGCCGGAGCCATTGTGAGCACACCCACCTGCGGTCCTTGTCTGGGCGGTTATATGGGAGTGCTGGCAGAAGGCGAGCGGTGTGTGTCCACCACCAACCGGAATTTTGTGGGCCGCATGGGCCATGTGGCTTCAGAGGTTTATCTGGCAAGCCCCGCTGTGGCGGCGGCCAGCGCCGTGACCGGAAAAATCTCTGGGCCGGAAGAACTGGGAATGTAAAAGGAGGGTGTTATGAGAGCACAGGGAACAGTTTTTAAATATGGAGACAATGTAGATACGGACGTCATTATCCCGGCGAGATATTTAAATTCCTCCGACCCGGCGGAGCTGGCGACCCACTGCATGGAAGATATTGACAAAGATTTTGTGAAGAAGGTGGAAAAGGGAGACATCATTGTGGCCTCAAAGAATTTTGGCTGTGGCTCTTCCAGGGAACATGCCCCCATTTCCATCAAAGCGGCAGGGGTGAGCTGTGTGATCGCGGAGACTTTCGCAAGGATTTTTTACCGGAACGCCATCAATATCGGCCTTCCCATCATTGAATGTCCGGAGGCGTCAAAGGGGATTGAGGCGGGGGATGAGGTAGAGATTGATTTCGACAGCGGAATGATCTATAATAAGACCAGAAACACCCAGTTCAAAGGTCAGGCTTTTCCGGAATTTATGCAGAAAATCATTGCGGCGGAAGGCTTAATGAATTACATCAACGAGACAAAAAAACAGGCATAAAGCTGGCGCCCGCGGTTCTCCGCGGGCGTCTTTAGGAGTGAAGGCGGAAAAAGGAACGGCGAGGCCAAAACGACAAAATGCGCCTGCAGTTCATAGGAAAACCGGGGGTGACAAATGGAAACCTCTGTGTTATGATAAATTTTAGTGTAAAAACCGCTTTTTTCGGCAGGAAAAACAGAGAGGAAAATTTTATGAGTGAATTATTATATGGAAGCACAAGAGGAAAGGGAGGAAAGGTAACATCGTCCCAGGCCATATTGAAAGGGCTGGCAGAAGACGGCGGGCTGTTTGTGCCGGACCGCATCCCGATGCTGCCCATGAGTATGAAAGAGCTGTCCGGCCTTTCTTATCAAGAGACGGCTCTGGCAGTTATGAAGGAGTTTTTGACGGATTTTACGGAAGAGGAGCTTCGGGCCTGCATTGACGGGGCCTATGACGATAAGTTTGATACAAAAGAGATTGCTCCTTTGAAGGAGGCAGACGGAGCCTACTACCTGGAATTGTTCCATGGTCCTACCATTGCCTTTAAAGATATGGCTTTGTCTATTCTTCCCTATTTGATGGTGACAGCAGCGAAAAAGAATCAGATTAAAAATGAGATTGTGATTTTGACAGCCACCTCCGGCGACACCGGAAAGGCAGCTCTGGCGGGGTTTGCCGATGTGCCGGGGACGAAGATTATTGTGTTTTATCCTAAGGATGGCGTGAGCCCCATCCAGAAAAAGCAGATGGTGACCCAGAAAGGGGCAAACACCTTTGTGGTGGGGATCCATGGGAATTTTGACGATGCCCAGAGCGGCGTCAAGGCCATGTTCGGCGATGAGGAACTGAGGAAAGAACTTGACGATCACGGTTATCAGTTCTCCTCTGCCAATTCCATCAATATCGGCCGCCTTGTGCCTCAGGTGGTTTACTACGTATATGCCTACGGGCAGCTTTTGAAAGACGGTGTGATCAGAGACGGTGAGGAGATCAATGTGACGGTGCCCACCGGAAACTTTGGAAATATATTGGCGGCCTATTATGCGAAACTTGCGGGAGTGCCCATTGGCAAACTGATTTGTGCCTCCAATGAAAATAAGGTACTGTTTGATTTCTTCCAGACAGGCGCTTATGACAGGAACAGGGAGTTCATTTTGACCAGTTCCCCCTCCATGGACATTCTGATCTCCAGCAATCTGGAACGGTTGGTTTACAAGATCGCGGGGAGTGATGCAGGAGAAAATGGAGCGCTGATGAAAGCTCTTGCCGAGACAGGACGCTATGAGATCACCGCAGCCATGCGGGAGGCGCTCTCAGATTTCACCGGCGGCTTTGCGGGTGAGAAGGAGACGGCGGCGGAGATCAAAGCAGTTTATGATCGGACAGGTTATGTCCTTGACACACATACGGCGGTGGCGTCTTTTGTGGGCAGGAATTATCGGGAGACGACAACGGATGACAAAAAGATGGTGATCGCTTCCACGGCAAGTCCATATAAATTTACCAGGAGTGTCATGGAGGCCATTGATGAGAAATATGATGGAATGGAGGATTTTGCACTGGCGGATAAATTGGCGGAGCTTTCCGGTGTGCCGGTCCCTGCCGCTGTGGAAGAGATCCGCACGGCTGAGGTGCTTCACAGGACGGTCTGCGAGGCAGGAGAAATGAAAAATGTTGTAAAAACCTTTCTTAAAATTTAAAGAAGTAAGAAAATTGTCATAATTTGTTAAGGCCATCTTTAAAAATATGTGTTATGGTAATGAGAGTTACTTACCGTCACTCGACGAGAGGACCGCGGCATGTGTGTCTTTGTCAAGGGGCGGTATGAAATATTAAGATAAAAGAGGTTGGAATCATGGCGCAGGAGGAAAGGAACGAGAAAAGGCCGGAAAATTTTCGGCTTTCCCACAGGTCCAGAAACAGAATAACTTCCGCAAACAGCCAGAACCATGTAGAGCGGCGCACAGTGAGTGAAGTGCCGGGAGCGGGGAGAAGAGTAGATTCGGAGGGGAGACAGGCAGGAGGCCGACAGACAGCGGCGGGCCAGCAGACCATGCACAGACAGCAGATGGCGCCAGCAGGCCAAAGGCCGGCAGGAGGCCGGCAGACAGCGGCGGGCCAGCAGACCATACAAAGGCGGCAGACGGCGGCAACAGGCCAAAGGCCGGCAGGAAGGCAGCAGGCGGCAAGCCAAAGGCCCGCCGGGGATCCGCAGGCAGCAGGTGCAGGCCGGCAGACTGCTGGAAAGACGCAGAGCCGAAGAGCCAGTTCCGAGGCGCGCTGGGCCCGCTGGGAAGAAGAAAAGTACCGCAGGCAGAAGGCTGAGCAGGAACAGCAGCAGAGACGGACAAGGATCATAATCATAACTTTGGCGGCGGCAGTGGCCGTGCTGGCAGTGGCGCTGGTCCTCTGGCTGGTCTTTGGCAGAGAGAAAGCTCCCAGTGAGCCGGTGGCAGCGACTCAGGAATCCCAGACCAAAGGAGTATCACAGACGGATAAGAAGCTCTCGGATGCAGATTTTTCCTTCACAGTTCCTGTGGAGAAACAGGAAGTCGGAACGCCCGGGGAAGCGAAGGAGCTGGCCGATTACGAGGGCTACGCGGTCCGCTATCCGACCATTGGAAATGAAACCATAGACGGCGCCATTTCTAAACGGGTGGATGATATGGTTTCCGTATTCAAAAGGCAGGTCCAGGAGATGCGGACTGACGGGCGGACCAGGATGACCATGGCCGCGGATTATGAGTCTTATCAGACAGGAGAAGCCCTGATTTCTGTCAAGTTCAATATCCACAAAGAGCTTCCTCAGGCAGATCAGGCCGGAGACAGTATAGAGACTTATACGTATCAGATGTCCGACGGGGCAGAGCTTAGTCTTTCCAATGTGCTGACGGAAGGGTATCTGGAACTCTTATCAGGAAAGACAAAGGAGTTTGCCCAGGCACAGGGAGGAACTCTGAGGGCAGGTGCAGCGGAAGCAGTTGATACGAATTTTAAGTGTTACACTTGGAATGAGGATGGGCTGACCTTGTACTTCCCCGGCGGAACCTTGATTGACGGAGTGTCGGAGGTGCTTTCCTTTACAATTCCCATGGAGGAGCTTTCCGGTTATCTTACCATGGATCTGACTGGAAACGGCCAGGCGGCCCAGGCGCCTGTATCCGGGAATGTGGATCCGTCGAAGCCTATGGTATGCCTGACCTTTGACGACGGGCCGAAGGCATCGACAACGGGAGAGCTTCTGGATATTCTGGAAGAAAACGATGCCAGGGCGACCTTTTTCGTAGTTGGAGACGCACTGAAAGGAAGCAGTGCCGAGGAGCTGATCCGCCGGGAGCTTGCGCTTGGATGTCAGGTGGGAAACCATACTGCAAACCATAAAAATTTCAGGAAGATCACCGATGAAGAGATTGAAAGTCAGATTGAGGGGGTCAATGATATCCTGAAAGGATGGGGCCTTCCGGCCACCAGCACAGTGCGGCCTCCCTACGGCGGATGGGATAACCATGTGCGGGATGTGGTCAAATACCCGATGGCCCGCTGGAATGTGGATACGCTGGACTGGGAGACCAAAGATCCGGAGGCCACGATCCAGTGCGTGCTCTACGACGAGGTGAAGAAAGCGGCTGACGGCGACATTATTCTGATGCATGACATTCATCCGGAGACCATTGAGGCCTGCCGGACCATTATTCCGGAACTGAAAGCCAGGGGCTTTCAGCTTGTGACCATGGAGGAGATGTTTGCGGCCAAGGGAATTTCCTATGAGGCCGGAAAGGTGTATTACTCCAGCGGAGATATCCGGACAGATTTCGGAGAATAAAAAATTCCGCCTGTGCGGCAGATAAAATCGCACAGGCGGAATTTTTGTTCTAAAAGGATTCTGGAGTCTATTTGCCGAAAAGTTTTGCCGCCTTTTCCATGTTTTCCATGACAGGGACCTGGAAGGGGCAGCGGGCCTCGCAGGAACCGCACTGAATACATTCCGAGGCCGTATGGGAAAGCACGGCATAATGTTCTCTGACAGTTTCCGGGATCTCCCCCTGGGCCAGAGACAGATTCAGGAATTTGGTGACAGAGGCCACGTCGATGTCCTTGGGACAGGGAGCGCAGTGGCCGCAGTACATACAGTGGCCCTTCCAGCTTATTTTGGGGAAGGAGGAGAATGACTCTGCATAGTCTTTTTCTTCATCAGAAGCGTTTTCATAGGCAAGACTGAGCCTTAACTCCTCAAGGCTTCTGGCGCCGGACATGACGGAAGCCACCCCAGGGCGGCTCAACGCATAATGAAGGCACTGATAAAGGGTCAGAGCCTTTCCTGCGGGGGACAGCTCCTCATTTAGCAGATCGCCGCCGCCAAAGGCTTTCATGACAGTAATCCCAACGCCAAGCCGCTGGCAGGTTTCATACAATTCCTGGCGGAGCGGTTCCATATTGACCAGAGGCTTTTCGTAGCTTTTTTCATCCCAGAGAAGTTCCAGGTTTTCGTTTGCGGGCTGCAGGTCATAACAGGGATTGATGCTGAAGAGAAGCACGTCGATGAGTCCCGTATGTACAGCTGCCAGGGCAGCCTCCGGGTTGTGGCTGGAGAGGCCGATGGCCTTGATGGTTCCGGCTTTTTTAAGTTCCAGCGCATACTCCATGACCGGGCCGTTTTTGACGGACTCCCATTCAGACACAGAGTCCACATAATGGATCATACCAATATCTAGGTAATCTGTGTCCAGGCGGTGAAGCAGGTCATGGAAGCTTTCCTTCACATCTGTTATTCTGCGGCTGCGCTCATATTGTCCGTTTTTCCAGACAGTACACAGATGTCCCTCCAGGACAAATTTTTCCCGGCGGCCTTTTAGCGCCTTTCCCAACGCGGAACGCATATCCGGATTGGGGGAGTACAGATCAATGCAGTTGGCGCCGCCCTCTTCCATCAAGTCGATAAACTGTTTCACGGTCTCATCGGACTTTTCCAGAAAGCCTTCGCATCCAACGCCAATCTCACCGACCAGAATGCCGGTGCGGCCAAGCGCGCGTAAGTTCATGGTAAATACCTCCTCAGGTGATAGGTTTGCAGTCAATAGATGTCTTTGCCTATTATACAGGAAAAGAAAGGAAAAGGAAAGCTGTGGGGCCAGGGCGTTCCATAATCAAAAAGTAAGGGCCTTCCAGAGCAATGAAAAAACCACGGCCTTGCGCTTCTGTTCAACTATCCGCGCGTTTCCGTGGTTTTTCTTTTCTGGAGACAACAGGGCTCGAACCTGCGACCTTCTACACGTCAAGCAGACGCTCTCCCAGCTGAGCTATGTCTCCGCTACATCCAATAGTATAACGGAAAGCGGAGAAAAATGCAAGCGAAATCTGATTTGAGTTTCCGCATTTTTCCCTGGAACGGCTGTCTGGCAAAGTGTATCGAAAAGGAAAGGCAGAGGGAGATCATAGGGATGAAGTTATGTAAATATTTTCCTGGACTTGACAAATCCCGCCCAGTACGTTACAATGTGGAAGAACTGAATCATTTAAACCTGTGACGGAGAGAAGTATCCGGCATACAAACGTGCAGAGAGCCCCCAGTTGGTGCGAGCGGGGCCGGGAGTAGCCGGTGAATGGACTTCGGAGGGCGGACCGAAAGGCAGAGGAGAGATATATTTTCCAGGCAGCCAAGTAGGGGCCGACGGGCATCCCACCCGTTATCCATCGGGACGCGTATGGATGGTACGTGAGAGCGAGTGGACGTATAACGTCAATTTGGGTGGTATCGCAGAAGCATAGGCTTTTGTCCCATTGTGGGGCAGAGGCTGTTTTTTTATGCACAAGCCCGTGCAGGAGAATTATGTGTAATTAGGAGGACATCATTATGAGAAAACACAACCTGGTAAAAAAAGCAGTCGCTATGACAGCAGCCATCGCCATGGGTCTTTCCCTGCTTGCCTGCGGAGGCGGCGAGAAGGAGACAAAAGCGCCGGAGACAAAGAGAGAAGAGACAGCCGGTGTAGAAAACGGAGAGAAGAAGCTGAAGGTTGCCATTGTGAAGCAGATGGACCATGCGTCTTTGGATGAGATCGCAGATGCCGTCGCGGCAGAGCTTGACGCTCTTGGCCAGACAAACGGCATTACCATTGAATATGAGATTTATTCCGGACAAGGGGAGCAGAACACTTTAAAGCAGATTGGTGATCAGGCAGTTGCGGACAATGTGGATGTCATCATTCCGATTGCCACCCTGGCGGCTCAGGTGATGACCGTGTGTGCCGAAGAGACAAAGACACCTGTGGTTTATGCGGCGATCTCTGACCCGGAGGAAGCCGAGGTGACAGGCATTGACTATGTAAAGGGAACCAGCGATGCCCTGAATACGGAATTTATCATGGATATGATGTTCAAACAGAATCCGGATATCAAGAAGGTGGGGCTGCTTTATTCTCTGTCAGAAGCAAACTCTGCAACGCCCATTGCCGAGGCGAAGGCTTATCTGGATGCAAAGCAGATCCCTTACACAGAAGCCACTGCAAACACCAACGATGAGGTGATCGCGGCGGCCAGTGTCCTGGTGTCAGAAGAGGTAGATGCGATCTTTACCCCCACGGATAATGTGATCATGTCGGCAGAGCTTGCCATTGCAGATACCCTGATCGATGCGGGCATTCCTCATTATACAGGCGCGGACTCCTTTGTGAGAAATGGCGCTTTTATCACCTGCGGCGTCAACTATACGGACCTTGGCACGAAGACCGCAGATCTGGCTTACCAGGCAGTGATGGAAGGCATGGAAGGTATGGAGGACTACTATAAAATGGACGGCGGCATCATCACCGTCAATACAGAAACGGCAGAAGGACTTAAGATTGATTATTCCATATTCAAAGATATGGGAGAATTGGTTGAGGTTCAGACCACCGAGGAATAACTGGGATTTACGGGACAGCCGGGAAGAAGGAGGATTCTCATGGTTTTTATCACTCAGACGGCCCTGGAGCTGGGCTTCATGTATGCACTGGTATCCATGGCTCTGTTTTTAAGCTATCGGGTGCTGGATATCGCAGATCTGACCACGGACGGAGCCTTTGTCCTGGGAATGGCCGTGTCAGTCTCACTGGCAGCGGCAGGACATCCGTTCCTGGCCATTCCCGCGGCTATGGCGGCAGGAGCTATGGCTGGATTTGTCACTGCTTTTCTTCAGACTAAAATGGGGGTGCCTTCGATTTTGGCGGGGATTGTCACCAACACGGGACTTTACACGGTCAATCTGATGGCCATGGGATGGAGCTCCAACGTGAACCTTTTAAAACAGGAGACCATTTTCAGCTTATTTAAAAACACCGGGATCGGCGGAAGCTGGTACGAATTTGTGGTGGCGGCAGTGGTGGTGGTGGCGGCGGGAATTTTCCTGATCTGGTTTTTAAGTACCAGGCTGGGGCTTTCGATCCGGGCCACTGGGGATAACCGGGATATGGTGCGGGCTTCCTCTGTCAATCCTGTCTTCACAATCACAGTGGGTTTATGTATTTCCAATGCCCTGACGGCTCTCTCGGGAGCCGTGGTGGGGCAGCTCCAGAAGTCGGCGGATATCAACGGCGGTACCGGGATCGTGGTCATCGGCCTGGCCTGTCTGATCATCGGGGAGACGGTCATCGGCCGCGGTTCCATCCGGCGGGGCATTCTTGCCGTTGTGACTGGAAGCGTGATCTATCGCTTCATCTACGCGGTTGTCCTGAAGACAAAAATTGTTCCCATTGAATGTCTGAAGCTGGTGACGGCAGTCATCGTGGCCTTGGCCATTGCCATGCCTGCCTTAAAGGCTTATGGGGCCCTCAGAAAACGCAGATGGGCGGCAGTTTCCAGAAAGAAAGGGGGGCGTTAAAGATGCTTCAGATTGATTCTGTATCGAAAACCTTTAATGGGGGTACAGTCAACGAAAAGAAAGCTCTTTCCGGTTTGTCTCTCCACCTGGCGCCAGGGGACTTTGTTACCATTGTCGGTTCCAACGGGGCAGGAAAATCTACTTTATTTAATGCAGTGGCCGGGAGCTTTTACGCAGACGAGGGCTCCATTACCCTGGACGGAAAAGACATCACTTTTACCCCGGAGTATAAGCGCAGCCGGGTGATCGGGCGGCTGTTCCAGGATCCCCTTCGAGGCACGGCTCCCCACATGACAATTGAGGAAAACCTGGCCCTCGCCTATCTGCGCACCTCAAAAGGGACGGCGCCCTTCAGCCGTATTTCCAAAAAAGATAAGACTTTTTTTAAAGAAAAGCTGGCTCTTTTGGACATGGGGCTGGAAGAGCGGATGAGCCAGCCGGTGGGGCTCTTATCCGGCGGACAGAGACAGGCGCTGACCCTCCTCATGTCAACCATCGTGCCGCCGAAGCTTTTACTGTTAGACGAACATACAGCAGCCCTGGACCCGGCGGCAGCAGAAAAAATTCTGGCGCTGACCACCCAGATCGTGGCGGAAAATCACATCACCTGCATGATGGTAACCCATAATATGAACCAGGCATTGAGCGTGGGAAACCGCACCTTTATGATGGCAGACGGAAAGATTATCCTGGACATTTCCGGCACAGAGCGGGAGGGGATGACCGTGGACGGACTTCTCACACGCTTTAAAGACAGCGCCGGCCATGCTCTGGATAATGACAGGATCCTCCTGTCCAGATAAAGGAGGGACTGTTCCGTATTTCTTTTGTTTTTTAAAGATGAAAGAAACTTACAGGAAAGAGGATTGAAAATCATTTCGGGTTGAGGTATACTTTAAGAAAAATTTGGCTGCCTGCAGACAGCAGAATGGAGACCTATATATGGAAAAGAAAAATATCGACTGGGGAAATCTTGGATTTTCCTATATGGAAACAGACAAACGGTTTGTCTCCAACTTCAAAGACGGTGTATGGGATGAGGGAGAGCTGATTTCCGAGGCAAATGTGACTATGAGCGAGTGCGCCTGCGTCCTTCAGTATGCACAGACCTGCTTTGAGGGCCTGAAAGCATATACCACAGAGGACGGGCATATCGTGACCTTCCGCCCTGATCTCAATGCGGAGAGGATGGAAGCTTCTGCAAAGCGTCTGGAGATGCCTGTATTCCCGAAGGAGCGTTTTATCGATGCGGTAGTCCAGGTGGTGGCGGCCAATGAGGCGTATGTGCCTCCCTTCGGTTCCGGAGCGACTCTGTATCTGCGGCCCTTTATGTATGGAAAGAACGCCGTTATCGGCGTGAAGCCTGCGGATGAGTTTGAGTTCCGCGTGTTCTGCACACCGGTGGGCCCTTATTTTAAGGGCGGCGTGAAGCCTCTGACGATCCGCGTCAGTGATTTTGACCGGGCCGCGCCGGGGGGGACCGGCCATATCAAGGCTGGCCTCAACTATGCCATGAGCCTTCATGCCATTGTGTCCGCCCATGAGGAGGGCTACGATGAGAATATGTACCTGGATCCTAAGACCAGGACAAAGGTGGAGGAGACCGGCGGAGCCAACTTCCTGTTCGTGACAAAGGACAATAAAGTGGTAACACCCAAATCCAGCAGCATCCTGCCTTCCATCACCCGCCGTTCTTTGGTACATGTGGCCAAAGAATATCTGGGACTGGAAGTAGAAGAGCGGGAGATTTATCTGGATGAGGTGAAGGACTTCGCAGAGTGCGGCCTTTGCGGCACGGCGGCTGTGATCTCTCCTGTGGGTAAGATTGTGGATCACGGAACGGAAATCTGCCTGCCCAGCGGCATGGCGGAGATGGGACCTGTGACCAAGAAACTTTATGATACCCTGACCGGCATCCAGATGGGACGCATCGAAGCGCCGGAAGGATGGATTAAAGTGATTAAATAAAAAATACCAGACAAAAACCCCCGTCTCCGGGGGTTTTGCCATGTAAAAATTTTTAAGGTTGAAAAGAGGAGTAGCCGGTGCGGTCTGCACCGGCCGAGTATGAAAAAGACAATCTATATAAATGGTAGTTGTTGTTTGTCGAAGCTGACGGCGGTTGCGCGCTTTTGTTGCTGTCAACTTCATTTGATGGTTCCAGTATACTGGTTAATTGTGACAAGAGTTTGTATGATTTCTAAAAAAAGCGTGAAGATTATTAGGGATTTCTTTCGGTTTGATAAAAAACTAACGCACTGGTGTGCCAAAGGCCGGGTGGCCGGGAAGTTAGTTCCCTTTGGAACTTAAGGGATTGTGGCCGTTCTCCCAGAAAGGGTTATTGTCGGGGACAGGACGGTCGTTTTCTGTGTAATCGGAGAATTGGCGGATCGCAAAATCCGGTTCCTCAAAGTGGTCTCCGGGAATATTATTCTTGGGTTTTCCTGTCAGGGAATCGCTTGTGTTTTTCATGGATGATACCTCGCTGTCTCTGATTTGTGAGGTTAGTATGTGCAGGAAGCAGAAGATTATACATGATTAAAAGCGAAGCGTATATATGTATACATGCTGCGAATAAAAGCTATAACTAATAGGTATGGAAATATGGGGGAAATATAACAAAAAAAGGGGAACAGCGATTGAAATTCCGAAAATGGTGTGCTATTATGGGAATAATCCGTTGAAAGACATAACTTGGAAGGAGGACGCTTATGAGAAGAGCAGTATTCTCGCTTTTAATGGAAAATACACCCGGTGTTTTGAGCAGGATTTCCGGGCTTTTCAGCCGCAGAGGCTACAATATTGACAGTCTGACCGTAGGAGAGACGGAGAATCCCGCTTACTCCAGGATGACAGTAGTTGCCAGAGGAGACGATGAGATTTTAGAGCAGATCCACAGGCAGCTGGACAAGCTGGTGGATGTCATTGAGATTAAAGAACTGAAATCCCATACAACTTCCGTGTGCAGAGAGCTGGTGCTTTTAAAGGTAGAAACAGCGCCGGAGGAGAGGGATCAGCTTCTTTCTATTGTAAATATATTCCGGGCAAAGGTCATCGACGTGGCAGAGGACTCCCTGATCATTGAGCTGACTGGAAATCAGGCGAAGGTGGATGCGTTCCTCCGTCTGATCCATGGCTTTACGGTCCGGGAAATGGCGAGAACAGGTCTTACGGGTCTTGAAAGAGGCGGCGTATCACCCATAAATTAAATTCTATTACGATATTCATGGAGGAATGAATTATGGCGAAGATTTATTATCAGGAGGATTGCAACTTATCTCTGCTGGAAGGCAAGACGATTGCAGTGATCGGCTATGGAAGCCAGGGACATGCCCAGGCGCTCAACGCGAAAGAGTCCGGCTGTAATGTAATCATCGGTCTTTACGAGGGAAGTAAATCCTGGGCAAAGGCAGAGGCACAGGGCTTTGAGGTATATACAGCGGCCGAGGCGGCAAAGAAGGCCGATATTATCATGATTCTGATCAACGACGAGAAGCAGGCAAAGATGTACAAAGAGTCCATCGAGCCCAATCTGGAGGCCGGCAATATGCTCATGTTCTCCCACGGCTTTGCGATCCATTTCGGACAGATCGTGCCTCCGAAGGATGTGGATGTATCCATGATCGCCCCCAAGGGACCGGGCCACACGGTAAGAAGCGAGTATCAGGCTGGAAAAGGCGTTCCCTGCCTGATCGCTGTACAGCAGGATGCCACGGGCAAGGCTCATGATCTGGCTCTGGCTTACGCACTGGCCATCGGCGGCGCAAGGGCCGGCGTGCTTCAGACTACTTTCCGGGAAGAGACAGAGACAGACCTCTTTGGTGAGCAGGCAGTTCTCTGCGGCGGTGTGACTGCTCTTATGAAGGCAGGATTTGAGACTCTGGTGGAAGCAGGATACGAGCCGGAGAGTGCATATTTTGAGTGCATCCATGAGATGAAGCTGATCGTAGACTTGATCTATGAGAGCGGCTTTGCAGGAATGAGATATTCCATCTCCAATACAGCTGAGTACGGCGATTACATCACCGGGCCCAAGATTGTCACCGATGAGACCAAGAAGGCCATGAAGAAGATTCTGTCCGATATTCAGGATGGTACCTTTGCAAAAGATTGGCTCACGGAGAACCAGGTAAACGCACCTCACTTCAAGGCCATGAGAAGGAGAGAGGCGGCTCATCAGTTAGAGGCAGTCGGCACAGAACTGCGCAAGCTTTACAGCTGGAACGGCACGAACAAACTGATCGACAACTAAGGAAAATGAAAACAGATAAAGGCAGGCGGCAGAGTGTAAAGGCTCTGCCGCTTTACCATATTTTGCAAAAAAGGTGGGGATCTGTTATGAAGATTGTGATTTCCCCGGCAAAACAGATGGTTTCCAACACGGATATCCTGGATATTTGCGGGATGCCGGTATTTCTTTCACAGGCAGAAGAAATTCTGGATTATCTAAGGCAGCTTTCTTATGAGGAGGCAAAGAAACTTTGGGCCTGTAACGACAAGCTGGCCCGGTTAAATTATGAGAGGCTTTTCTGTATGGATCTGCACCGCAGCCTGACTCCGGCCATTCTTTCCTACGACGGGCTTGCATTCAAATACATGGCTCCCAGAGTGTTTGAGTACGGCCAGTTTGATTATGTGCAGGAAAATCTACGGATCCTTTCCGGGTTTTATGGGGTGCTAAAACCCTTGGACGGCGTGACCCCTTACCGTCTGGAAATGCAGGCGAGGGCAAAGGTTGGCGGCACGAAGGATCTGTATGAATACTGGGGGAGCAGACTGTACCGGGAAGTATTGGATGAAAGCAGGCTCCTCATCAATCTGGCCTCCAAAGAATATTCCAGGTGCCTTGCGAAATACCTGACTCCGGATGAAACGGTTGTTACCTGCGTATTTGGAGAACTGGAAAAGGGAAAAGTGGTACAAAAAGGTGTTTACGCAAAAATGGCCAGGGGCGAGATGGTCCGTTTTATGGCGGAACGAAACATAGAAACACCGGAAAAGATGAAGGAGTTTGACTGGCTGGGGTATCGGTTTGACCCTGGACGGTCAGATGAAGGGAATTACATATTTATACGTGAGAGGGAGGGAACCCATGGACTACGACTGCCTGATCATTGACGATGAAAAGCTGCTTGCAGACAGCACTGCGGAATATTTTAATTTGTTTGGTGTGAAGACTGCGGTGTGCTACGGGGCATTTGCGTGCAGGAGCTTTCTCGAGAGGAATACGGCAAAACTCCTTCTCCTGGATATCAATCTGGATGACGGCAGTGGATTTGCACTCTGTAAGGAGCTTCGGGAACGGACTCAGAATCCAATTCTCTTCATCTCGGCCAGGACCAGCGACGACGATCAGATCATGGCATTTCATATCGGCGGTGATGATTATGTGCAAAAGCCTTATTCCCTGGGGGTCCTTCTGGCAAAGGTGAAAGCAGTGTTAAAGCGGCTGGGGCAGAAGGAGAAAGGCGGATATACGGACGGCTGGCTGGAGATTGACCTTCCGGGAAAAAGGGTGAGCGCCGGAGGGAAAGTCATGAAACTGACCGCCATGGAATTTAAGCTGCTTTCCTATCTGGCAGAGAGGGAGGGGCAGGTGGTCTCCAAGCAGGAGTTGTTTGAGAAGGTCTGGGAGGATAAGTTCACAGGGGACGGGACTCTCAATGTGCATATCCGAAAGATTCGGGAAGCCATCGAGCCGGAGCCCGGGAATCCCCAGTATATCCTTACAGTCTGGGGGGAAGGGTATCGGTTTGCAAAGCATTGAAAGGGAGTGGCCTGGGTGGCTGTCAAAAGAGGCGGGAGATGTGGATATGACACAGTTTTCAGGGAAATCAGTATATAAGGGAATCGCCTTGGGGAAGGTCAGGGTATTAAGAAAGCAGGATGAGGCGGTCCGAAGGAGAAAGACAGAGGATGCGAAGTCAGAGATCCTTCGGGTTGCGGAAGCGGGAGAGAGGGCAAAGGAACAGCTTCGTAATCTGTATGACAAAGCTCTGGGCCAGGTGGGGGAGGTCAGCGCCGCTATTTTTGAGGTCCATCAGATGATGCTGGAGGATGAGGATTATCTGGAATCCATCCGGAATATAATCCGGACAGAGTCTGTAAATGCAGAATATGCCGTGGCAGTGACAGGAGACAATTTTTTCAAAATGTTTGCCGCCATGGAGGATGATTATATGAAGGCAAGGGCGTCAGATGTGAAGGACATCTCCAACCGGCTGATCCGTATTCTGGAAGGGCGGGAAGACAACGACCTGACGTCCATGGCTCCGTCGATCCTGGTGGCCGACGATTTGACGCCCAGCGAGACGGTCCAGATGGATAAGGAGAAAATTCTTGCTTTTGTGACAGTCCATGGTTCCAGCAACTCCCACACAGCCATTCTGGCCCGGCTGAGGAATATTCCGGCCCTGATCGGCGTGCCCATGGATCTGGGGGAAATTCAGGATGGGATGTGGGCTGTTGTGGACGGCTTTGCGGGGACCGTGCTGTTTAACCCGGATGAGGGGGAGCGGGCTAGGGCGCGGAAGCGGATAGAGGAGGAGCGGGAAAACTTTCGTCTTCTGGAAGAACTGAAAGGGAAAGAGACAGTTACCATTGACGGAAGGAAGCTTAAGCTGTATGCTAATATCGGAAGCGTCAGTGACATCGGATATGTGCTGGAAAATGATGCGGAGGGCATCGGCCTCTTTCGGAGTGAATTTTTATATCTGGGGCGGGAGGATTTCCCCACGGAAGAGGAGCAGTTTTTGGCATACCGGCAGGCGGCGCAGACCATGGGCGGAAAAAAAGTGATCATCCGTACTCTGGATATCGGTGCGGACAAACAGGCGGATTACTTCAATCTCGGAGAAGAGGAGAATCCGGCCATGGGATACCGGGGGATCCGGATCTGCCTAAAGCAGCAGGATATTTTTAAGACACAGCTTCGGGCGATTTTTCGGGCCGCGGTGTTCGGGAACATTTCCATCATGTACCCCATGATTACTTCTGTGGAGGAGGTTCAGGAAATCTTCCGGGTGGTAAAGGAGGTTCAGGGAGAGCTTGATGGGGCGAAGACGCCTTATAAATATCCGGAACAGGGAATTATGATCGAGACTCCGGCTGCAGTCATGATCAGCGACGAGCTGGCCGGACTGGTGGACTTTTTTAGCATCGGCACCAACGATCTGACCCAGTACACCCTTGCCATTGACAGACAGAATGAGAAGCTGGACGATTTTTATAACCCTCACCATAAAGCGATCCTGCGGATGATCCGCATGGTGACAGAAAACGCCCATAAGCATGGAAAATGGGTGGGGCTCTGCGGAGAGCTGGGGGCAGACCTTGGGCTTACGGAAGAATTTGTCCGTATGGGATTAGACGAGCTTTCGGTGTCCCCTTCCATGGTGTTAAAGGTCAGAAAGAAGATTCGGGAAATGGAGTCCGGCGCGGAAAATTAAGGAAAAAGGAGTGTTCAGATCAATGCAGGAGAACGGGAATCATGAAGGCCCCGGCGAGGAGGCCGTATTTTTCGCAGAAGAGCATACCTTGACGGATGAAGGCCGGCCCGCCCCGACGGGCACGCATTCACGAGTGCTCTCTGGGTATGCGAAAGAGTACAGGGACCGGTTTTTAAAGCATTATGACGAGTTGAAATGGCTTTACTGCGAACTGTATCAGAACCGTATGGACGGATTCGAGGCGCTCTGCAGTATGATGTACCGGTACTATCAGAACAGAAAAAAGGATTTAAAGGCGCTGGACGAAAAGCGCCTTGAGGAGCCGGACTGGTATAAGGGAAACCGGCTGGTGGGAATGATGCTGTATGTGGATGCCTTTGCGGGAAACCTGGAGGGTGTCCGCAAAAAACTGGACTATATTGAAGAGTGCGGGGTCAATTATGTCCATCTCATGCCGTTTCTGGACTCCCCGGAGGCGGACAATGACGGCGGCTATGCGGTGTCTGATTTCCGGAAAGTGAAGCCTGCCCTTGGGACCATGGAGCAGCTTTCCAGGCTGGCGGATGACTGCCGGAAGCGGGGGATCAGCCTGTGCATGGATTTTGTCATGAACCACACTTCCCAGGAACATGAGTGGGCGAAGCGGGCCAGAGCGGGCGAGAAGGAATATCAGGAGCGCTATTATTTTTACGACGACTACGGGATTCCCGCGGAGTTTGAAAAGACAGTTCCGCAGGTATTCCCCACCACGGCTCCCGGCAATTTTACCTGGCTTGCGGATATGGGAAAATTTGTCATGACCTCGTTTTATCCTTATCAGTGGGATTTAAATTACTGGAATCTGGCGGTCTTTCACGATATGATGGACAATGCGCTGAACCTGATTAACCAGGGCATTGACGTGGTGCGGATCGATGCGGTCCCCTATATCTGGAAACAGCTTGGAACAAACTGCCGGAATCTGCCCCAGGTGCACAGCATTGTGCGGATGATGCGGATGATCTGCGAGATTGTCTGCCCCGGCGTGTTGCTTCTGGGCGAAGTGGTCATGGCGCCGGATAAGGTGGCCCCTTATTTTGGGACTGTGGAAAGGCCGGAATGCCATATGCTCTACAATGTGACGACCATGGCCTCCACCTGGAGTTCAGTTGCGGCAAGAGATGCCAGGCTTTTGAAGCGGCAGATGGATATTTTGAGCCGGCTGCCCAGAGAATATGTATTCCTCAATTACCTGCGGTGCCATGATGATATTGGCTGGGGATTAGATTACCCCTGGCTTGCGACTCTCGGCATGGGGGAGGTAAGCCATAAAAAATATCTGAACGATTTCTTTACAGGCTGTGTCCCCGGTTCGTTCGCGCGGGGGGAACTGTATAATTCTGATCCCGCATCCGGCGACGCGAGGCTCTGCGGGACCACGGCCTCCTTATGCGGTGTGGAAAAGGCAAGGGTGGAGCAGGATGAGGCGGCCCTTGAGCGGGCTATTTGGCTGGATCTTATGCTTCACGCCTATATGTTTACTCAGTCGGGGATCCCGGTGATCTACAGTGGGGATGAGATCGGGCAGGAGAACGATTACTCTTACCATGAGGATCCGGTGAAACGGGAGGATTCCCGGTATCTGCACAGGGGAAAATTCCGCTGGGATCTGGAGACGAAACGGGCGGATAAAGACAGCCTCCAGGCGCGGCTCTTTGATGAGATCGGCAGGCTGGAGAAAATCCGGGGAAGCCATCCGGTATTTGAGTCGGACGCAGATGTGTGGACGGCTGACACCTGGGAGGACTCTGTACTCTGTGTGATCCGCGCCAAAGGGGAGGAAAAGCTGGTGGCGCTGTTTAACTTCAGCGAGTGGGATAAAACAGCCTGGATCAATGAGGATGACGGCGAGTATGAGGACCTGATCTCAGGACGGACGATGGAGGCAAAAGGCGTCAATATCCCTGGCTACGGGGTATATTGGCTGTTGAAAAAATAATTTCGGGAATTTTCGGAAATGACAGGACAGGGAGATAACAGTTTATGAGAAACGGGAAAGAGCTGGAAACGTATCTTGAAAAACTTTTCGGGAAGCGGGGATATCCGGGGATGGCAGTCTGCATCCGCGGGCCGGAGGGGATTCTGTTTGACAAAGGGTTTGGCTTTCGAAACACACAGAAGAAAACTGTGGTGGACGGGGATACGGTATTTGGCATTGCATCCATGAGTAAATCTATGACAGCGCTGGCCTGCTGTATCCTGGAGACAGAAGGAAAAATGAGCCTGGAGGATCCGGTGGTCAAATATTTTCCAGACTTCCATATTCCCGGTGCGGCCGATGAGTGCGTCACGGTGCGGACCCTTGCCATGCACTGTGCCGGAATCCCGCCCATGGAACCCCTCGAGTGGTCCATTGCCATGAACAGCGTAGAGCGGGATACAGAGTGGTATCGGGAGATGCTCCGGACAGCACCCAATAAAATGGACAAGATCGAACAGATTGTGGACTACATATCAGCGGGAGGCTACGAGCCGCTGGGAGCGCCCGGGGAGTATATGAGTTATTCCAATGAGGGGTATGCCATTTTATCCTATATCGTAGATCAAGCTTCAGGGACCACCCTGGAGGAATTCCTCTCAGAGCGGATTTTTGGCCCTCTAGGCATGACGAGGACTGTTCTGGACCTGGACTGCAGTGAGGCGAAGGCTCTGGCGGGCGGGAATATCACAAGCCTCTTTGAGCGGGAGGAGGACGGGACCTTAGTCTGGGACGACAACTGGTCTGTGCTTCCGCCGTTCAGGGGATGTGCCTGTGTCAAGTCCACGGCCAGGGATATCACAAAGTATTATCAGATGCTTGCGGACGGCGGCCGGTGGGAAGGCAGACAGGTGATTCCTGCCGAAGCCGCAGAGCTTATGTATGGCAGAGGATTCCCCCTCCAAAAAGAGCCTTTTTACTGCATGGGGCTGGAAAAGAGCCTGGTCGGCGGAAAGATGGTTTGTGAACATGCAGGAGGGCTTCACGGGGTGTCCACCCAGGGTGGATTTATGGAAGGCGGTTATAGCGTCGCTGTGCTCTGCAATGAGAGCGAGCTTGACATGAAGGAATTTCAGTGGGCTTGCTACAATTTTATTCTGGGTCTTGCCTTGGAGACAAAACATTATGCAGTAGTGCCCTCTGGCCGGGTGTTTGGAAAACCGGAGATGCTCTGTGGAGATTTTCTCTCGAAGGAGGGCCTGAAAGTACACTGTACGGTGAGTCTGGAGGACGGCAGGCCGGTGGCAGACTATAACGGAAAAAAGGTCAGGCTGCTCTATGGCAGCGGAACCAGTTTTGTGGCGGCGGACTGGGAAAATCCGGAGGAGAGAGTGAGTACCTTCCGGTTTTATATCAGAGACGGAAAAGCCTGGGGAGTAAAATGCGGCAGCAGAATTTATCAGAGAGTGTGACAGGAATGGGGAAGGAAGAAAATGGGATTACCAGAAAACAGCGGCTTTGAGCTGTATTCGAAATGGCCCAGGGGCCGGCGGAACCTGATCAGTGACGTGCCGGGGGTAAAGGTTGGAAATGTGACGATTCATGAGGGGGATGTCCATACGGGAGTGACCGCGGTCATTCCCCATGAGGGAAATCTTTTTCAGGAAAAGGTGATGGTCGGTGTTTCCGTAATTAATGGGTTTGGGAAGAGCACCGGGCTGATCCAGATGAAAGAGCTGGGCACCATCGAGACGCCGATTGTGCTGACCAACACCTTAAGCACAGGGACCGCCTGGACGGCCCTGGCCAGATATATGCTGGAGCACAATGAGGATATCGGCGTGACCACAGGAACAGTGAACTGCGTTGTAACGGAGTGCAATGACGGAAGATTGAATGACATCCGGGGAATGCATGTGACGGAAGCGCATGTGCGCAGCGCCCTTGAGAATGCCTGCGAGGATTTCGAGGAGGGGGGCGTCGGCGGCGGAACGGGTATGGTCTGCCTGGGCCTAAAGGGCGGGATCGGTTCAGCCTCCAGGCTCGTCCGGGCAGACGAGTCGGACTATACCATTGGAGCTCTGGTGATGACCAATTTCGGGGAGCCGGGTAACCTGGTGATCGGCGGCAGGCATTATGACACGGGAAAATATCAGGAGGCAGAAAAAAAGGATAAAGGTTCGATCATTATCCTGATCGCCACAGATCTTCCCTTAAATGAAAGGCAGCTGGAGCGGGTGGCAAAACGTTCGACGATTGCCCTTGGCCGGGTGGGTTCTTTTTGTGGAAACGGGAGCGGGGATATAGCCATTGCCTTTTCCACAGCCAACAGGCTCAGCCATTACAGCGATGTGGATAGGATCCCTGTCAGGATGTTTTACGATGAAAGGATTGACAGGGTATTTGAGGCGGCAGTGGAAGCGGTGGAGGAGGCCATTGTGAGCTCTCTTTACCACGCTGAAACCCTGACAGGAATCCGCGGCAATACAGTGATGGGCCTCAGGGACTTTCTGGAGAAATACGGCGGACCTGCAGAATAGAAAAGGGGGTATGATGGAACAGAAAACATATTTTATCAGCGCCGATATGGAGGGGGTCACGGATGTGACTGCCTGGTGTGAGACGGAAAAGGGAGAGGACGGCTATGAGGCTGCCCAGACCCAGATGAGTAAGGAAGTGGCGGCAGCCTGTGAGGCGATTCTGGAGGCCGGGCATCAGGCGGTGGTCCGGGACGGACACGACAGTGCAAGAAACATCATTCACGGGCTTTTGCCCCGGGGGGTAAAGCTTATGAGGGGCTGGGCCTGCCATCCGGGCTCCATGGCCGCCGGGATCAGCGAAAAGTACGCCGGTGCGCTCTACATTGGCTATCACTCCCCGGCAGGAACAGACGGCAGCCCGCTGGCCCATACCATGGATAAAAATGAGATCCATTGGGTGAAGATCAACGGAGAGCTGGCTTCCGAGTTCACGTTAAATTCCATGTACGCGGCACAGATGGGGGTTCCTTCTATTTTTATCAGCGGAGACGAGACCATCTGTCGTTTGGCAAAAGAAGAGATTCCGGAGATTCATACAGTTGCGGTGAAAGAGTGCAGGGGCAATTCCACCTTTAATATTCACCCGGAGGATGCCCTCTGGCAGATCAAAGCCGGAGTAACGCAGGCTCTGAAAAAGCCGGCGCCGGTACGGGCTCTTTCTGAGGAGCTTGTGTTGGAGGTGTGCCTTAAAAACCACCAGACTCTGCGGTCCTCTCTGGCCCATCCTGGCATCAGGCAGACAGATGAGAGCACCGTCTGCTATAGGGCTCATTCGCCCAAGGAGCTGAATGTGGTATTAAGCTATATCATTGGATAATATCATCCGATAGCGGCAGGGCGGATCAAAAAGGGAAAACAGAGGAACATTCATGAGAAAACGCATTCTTCTTATCAGCCTGCTTCTGCTCTTTTTTGCGGAGGCGGCAGTCCTTCTGGCGATGCTTCAGAAGGAGGAGAAGCCCCAGGACGCGGTTGTGGTAAACGAGGTGCTTCAGTCGGTGCAGGCCGACTGGGAGCGCCTGGAGGGCAGAGGGCGGGAGACGGAAGAGGCTGCTGTGCCGGGACTGGCCTATGTGGTGTTAGATCTGGACGGGGCAGTTTTATATCAGACAAAGGACGGTCTGAGTGAGACCATCAATGAGGCAGTTCTTCACAGAGATACCATTCTGGATGTGGAAGCAGGCGGGGACAGAGTGGGAAAACTCATCATCTATAATGACAGCAGAGAGGAGCTTCGGGAGGAAAGAAAGACGGCGATGCTCCTTCTTATGTTGGCCATATCCGTACAGCTAGTTATCTTTATCGTCTATTTTTTCTATTTGAACCGGGCGGTGATCAAGCCTTTTCAGAAGCTGAAAGGTTTTGCGGAGCGGATCGCCGGCGGCAATCTGGATATTCCACTGGAAATGGATCGGAAAAATCTCTTTGGGGCTTTTACGGAGGCATTTGATTTGATGCGGTCAGAGCTTAAGCGGGCAAGACTTGCGGAGGCAGAGGCCAACAGGGAAAAGAAAGAGCTTGTGGCCAAGCTCTCCCACGACATTAGGACGCCTGTCGCCAGTATCAAGGCGGCGGCTGAAGTGGGGGAGGCCCTTGTGGAAAGCAGAGCCTGTCTGGGGGACTTTGACGGCGAACGGCTTTTGGAAAATTATGGGCAGATCATCCGCAAGGCCGACCAGATGAATGCTCTGGTCACCGAGCTTTTTACTGCGGCGCTGGAGGAGATTGGGCAGCTTCCGGTGACTCCAGAAGATATGGATGGCGGGGAGCTTTCTGTTATTTTGGAAAATGCCGATTACCTGCACCGGGCGGCAATGCCGGCCATTTCACCCTGCCTGATCTGGGCCGACAGGCTCCGCATACAGCAGGTGTTCGACAATCTGTTTGCCAACTCCTACAAATATTCCGGTACAGATGTGAAAGTGAAAGCAGAGCGAAAGGCCCGGTTTTTGATTGTCACGGTCGAGGATTTTGGCGGAGGAGTCGGGGAGGAGGAGCTGCCATTTCTGAAAGAGAAATTTAAGCGGGGAAAAAATGCGCAGGGTACGTCAGGCGCGGGCCTGGGACTTTATATTTCCGATTATTTTATGAGGGAAATGGGCGGGGAGCTTTCCCTCTCAAATGGAGAGAGAGGGTTTAAGGCGGCGGTGAAAATCCGGTTGAGCGGGGATTTAAGGATTCTTTAAGGTTTTGATAAAGACATTTAAGGTTTGAATCGGTAAAATAGGGCTTGCAGAAGGAGGATTTCCATGAAAGAGGTATTGTTGAAGACAAAGAACCTGAGCAAGTCCTTTTCCAACGGCGGGATGTTGCAGCATGTTCTGAGAAACATTGATCTGGAACTTTACAGAGGAGATTTTACGGTTATTATGGGGGCAAGCGGTGCGGGAAAGTCCACACTGCTCTATGCCCTCTCGGGGATGGATACGCCGACCCTGGGTACCATCACCTTTGGGGATGAGACCCTGTCGGAGAGAAGCAGCGACGGCCTCGCGGTATTCAGGCGCAGACACTGCGGCTTTGTATTTCAGCAGGTCTATCTGATCGACGGGATGAGTGTCATGGATAATGTGCTGGCAGCAGGGCTTTTGGTGAACCGGGACAGACAGGCGCTTGTGAAGCGGGCCAAGGAGCTGTTTCTTAAAGTGGATATTCCGGAAGAGACCTGGGGGAAGTTTCCCTCGCAGCTTTCCGGAGGGGAAGCCCAGCGGGTGGGCATTGTCCGGGCGCTGATCAATTCGCCGGATATCCTGTTTGCCGACGAGCCCACAGGGGCCCTCAACTCCCGAACAGGCCTGGATGTCCTTGACACACTCACCACATTTCATGAACAGGGCCAGAGCGTGGTGATGGTGACCCATGACATGCGCTCAGCCAGACGGGGAAACCGCATTTTGTATCTGAAGGACGGGGTGGTGCTGGGAGAATGTGACCTGGGGCCTTATGTCAGCGGGGATGAGGGACGGCACAGGAAGCTGAAAAATTTTCTCGGGGAAATGGGGTGGTAGCATGAGGAAAAGCATGTTGATCGCCCGCGCCAATTTCCGCAGGGCCAGGGGACAGACGACGGCCATTGCCCTTTTGGTCCTCCTGGCGGCGCTGATGTTAAATCTCTGGCTTATGCTGTCCATGGATTATAAGCAGAATTTTGACCGTTACCACCATAAACTCAATGGGGAGCATGTGACGCTCGCCTTAAATGACAGCCGGGAAGAGGTGCGGGAATTTATCTCAGAACTCTTAAAGAAGGATGAGCGGGTGGAGGAGTACTGTCTGGACGACAGCTTTTTCATGGTCGGTTCCTTTGCCTATCATAAGGGTGAGGTCAATACGGAACTGATTATTCTGGATAAGGAGACAGCTCTGAACCGCCCGGTGGGGACCATTGAGATTGTGGAGGACGGCGGGGGTGAGAGCGGCGTCTATCTCCCCATGCTTTATGGTTCGGACGATAGCCTTTCTGCAGGGGAGACGATTGAGCTGACCGTCGGAAACCAGATAAAAACCTACAAAGTGTGTGGGTTTTTGAACAGTGTCATGGCAGGCTCCCATAACTGTGCCATGAGCGCGCTGGTACTCACAGAGGATCAGTATAAGGAGCTTGAAGGGGAAGGAGGCCTGTTAAAGTCGACGCTGGTCTCAGTACGGCTCCACGACAAGCGGGAGAGCCAGGAATTTGAGGCGGATCTCAAAGAAACGGTATCTGCCAGATACCCGGAAATCCGGGCCCAGAGCAATTCTTATGAGCTGGTGTCCTCCTCCCGCTATATTTCTCAGATGATTTGTTCCGGCATTGTAAGCGCCATGGCATTTCTGGTGACCATGATCGCCCTGGTGGTGATTGCCTCCAATGTGATCAATTACATTCAGGAGAATATGAAGAACCTGGGCGCTTTAAAGGCAGTGGGCTATGAGAGCAGACAGATCATCGGGGCCCTTCTTTTTCAGTTTTCCGGGATCACACTGGCGGCGGCCCTTCCCGGGATTGGTTTTTCCTACTGCCTGTTTCCGGCGGTCAATGGGATGATGATTTCTCAGACAGGGATCCCTTATGCCGTGCATTTCCTGCCGGTTCCTTTTCTGGTGACGATCTCATCCATTGTGGGGAGTGTGTCTGTGACTGTCTGGCTGTCGGCCAGGCGGATCCGGAAAATCGAGCCGATCACTGCGCTCCGGGAAGGGATTCTGACCCATAATTTTCGAAAGAACCGCATCCCCCTGGAGAGGACCCGCTTTCCGCTAAATGGGGCTCTTGCCCTGAAAACCACGTTTTCCGGGGTCAAGCAGAATGTGACAGTCTGCATTACCATGCTGGTGCTGTCCCTGGTGTTGGTTTTTTCCGGGTTGATGGTGGAAAACATGATCGCAGACATGACGCCTTTCATCCATATGATCGTCGGGGAAACTGCGGATTCCTGCATAAACGTGAGGGTAGAGGCAGAAGAAGAATTTTTGCGGCGGATGAAAGCAGATGAGAGAGTGGAAAAGGTTTATCTTTTTAATACGATGGATGCGCTTCATGTGGGCGGGATCGGCCTGATGGCATCAGTGACGGATGATTTTTCTGATATCAATAATCAGGATATGTGCGTTGAGGGAAGGTATCCCAAATACGACAATGAAGTGGCGATCGCGGTGAAATACGCCAGGGAGAGAGGGCTTGACATCGGAGATGAGATCACCATGGCGGCTGAGGGGAAAGAGGTTAAGTACCTGATCTGCGGCTACAGCCAAATCTCCAACAATTTGGGGCGGGACTGTATGTTCACCAGAAAAGGCTATGAGCGGATGGGAACTCTTCAAAACGCCAGTTATTACATCAATCTGGCGGACGAAGTGGAGGTGGAGACATTCCAGGAAGAGACCGGAGAGTGGCTGGGAGAAGACATGAATGCAGCTATAAATATTCTGGATGTGGTGGAGGGGGCGGGCAGAGTCTATGTGTCCCTGATGACGGTGATTGTGATCGCCATCCTCATCTTAAGCGGAGCAGTCATTCTCTTCGTGCTGTACCTTCTGGTGCGCTCCATGCTCGCCAGGAAGAAACGGGACTATGGGATCTTAAAGGCCCTGGGATTTACCACGGGGCAGATAATCCTGCAGACAGCCCTGAGCTTCATGCCTGCGGTGGTACTTTCTGCGGCGGTCGGGCTGGCTGTGAGCACACAGGTGATCAATCCACTCACGGCCCTGTTCCTCCAAGGAATCGGGATTGTGAAATGCACCTTCCGGGTACCCCTTGGGTTTACGGTGGTATCAGGAGTCTGCCTGTGTCTTCTGGCTTTTGGCATCGCCTGCCTTCTGTCCTTAAAGATCCGCAAGATCGTGCCGAAGGAACTTCTCAACGGGGAGTAGGAGGAATGTTTTCTGAAAAAACCATAAACTCATTGCCTTTTCCTGTCGGTTAATGGTAGAATGGAAAAGGCGTATATGCCGGGAAGGCGGTAAAAGTTTTGGAAGAAAAGAAAAACGAAGACAGAAATGAAACAGGTTATGAGGAAGTGGCCGAAGAGCCGGAAGTGGAAAAGACTGAGGAACGGCGGGGACTTTTCGGCGCCAAGAAAAGGGAGCGCAACGAGAAGATGATCACTGTCATTTATGCAGTTGCGGGGGTCTACCTTCTCTATACGGCCTATATGACGGCCAAAGAGTTGATCGAAGGCAAGGTGGAGCCGGGCCGGGATACGATTATCAATGTTGTATTTACAGTGATTTTTGTGGTGGCTGCGGTCTGGATCCTGCTTTCAAGCTGGAAGATGCGGAAAATGTTAAAGGAGCAGGAGGCAGAAGAGGCGAGAAAGCTGGCGGAAGAGATGGCCGAGCGGGGCGAAACGCCAGAGGAACCTGCAAAGGGCGGGCTTCTGGGCGGAATCCTCACACCACCGCAGCAGTCTTCCGTGGCTTCCCGGGCAGCAGTCTATTATAATCCTGCAGATGATGAAGAAGATGAATCCCAGGACGAGGAAGAGGCCGGGGAGGAGGTTTCCAAAGAAAACGAAGAAAAAGCAGAATCAAAAGAGGAGACTTCCGGCCAGGAAGCGGATGATCAGAGAGACAGTGAGCAGTGAGACAATTCAGTCCCGGGCCATACCATGGGTGTGGTCCGGGACGTTTTTGTGTACAAAGTGCAGAAAAGAAGCTGCCACCCAAGGATTTTAACGCAAATAATGTTTGATTTATTTTGACGGATATTATATTATAAGAGAATACGGGGATATTAAAGAATCAGGAAAACCTCTTGCCCGATTGACAGAAAGGAGCAGATATGGCAAAAAATGTAATTTCGGATGAGACCATTGAATATGTGGGCATCCTGGCCAAGCTGGAATTATCCGGGGAGGAGAAAGAGCAGGCCAAGGCTGATATGGCCAATATGCTGGATTATATTGACAGGTTAAATGAGCTGGATACAGCGGGGGTGGAGCCCATGTCCCATGTATTTCCAGTGCATAATGTGTTCCGGGAAGATATGGTGGAAAACGGCGACGATCGGGAAAACCTGCTGGCCAATGCGCCGGAGCAGGGAGGCGGCTGTTACAAGGTGCCAAAGACGGTGGAGTAAAGCTGGGGATAGAGGAGGAAATACCGTGAATTTGATGAGTCTGACAGCTGCGCAGCTGGGAAAAAAGATAAAATCCGGGGAGATCTCCGTGAGAGAAGCGGCAGATAGCTCTCTGGCAGCGATCCGGGCAAGGGAGGAAGAGGTCCACAGCTTTGTGACGGTGGTGGATGACGAAAAAGTTTTCGCCAGAGCTGATGAGGTACAGAGACAGCTTTTGGAGGGGCGGCTGCAAAGCCCTCTGGCGGGAGTCCCGGTGGCCATTAAAGATAATCTGTGTACCAGGGGACTTCTTACTACCTGTAGTTCTAAAATTCTGGGGAATTTTAATCCCACCTATACGGCAGAGGCAGTTTTAAATCTGGAGAAAGCCGGGGCTGTCATTGTGGGAAAAACCAATATGGATGAGTTTGCCATGGGAAGCACTACGGAGACCTCCTACTTTGGCGTGACAAAAAATCCCTGGAATACAGGTCATGTACCGGGGGGATCCTCCGGGGGTTCCTGTGCGGCGGTGGCGGCGGAGGAATGTTCTTATGCCCTGGGCTCTGACACGGGCGGCTCCATCCGTCAGCCAAGCTCCTTCTGTGGCGTAACGGGGATCAAGCCCACCTACGGGACAGTATCCCGTTACGGGCTGATCGCTTACGGCTCTTCTCTGGATCAGATCGGGCCGGTGGCGAAGGATGTGACGGACTGTGCCATGATCCTGGAGGCCATTGCCTCCCATGATAAGAAGGACAGCACCAGTGTGGCGCGGGAGGATTACCGGTTCACAGAAGCGCTCCAGGATGACATCTCGGGTATGAAGATCGGAATTCCGAGAGATTATTTCGGAAAAGGCCTGGACGACGAGGTGCGGGAGGCTGTCATGAAGGCGGCGAAGGTTCTGGAGGAAAAAGGCGCTTTAGTGGAAGAGTTTGATCTGAGCCTGGTGGAATATGCCATTCCGGCTTATTATGTGATCGCCTCCGCGGAGGCCAGCTCCAATCTGGCCAGGTTCGACGGAGTGAAGTATGCTTACCGCAGCGAGGATTTTGCGGGCCTCCATCAGATGTATAAAAGGACCCGGTCTGAGGGATTTGGCCCAGAGGTGAAACGGCGGATCATGCTGGGGTCTTTTGTCTTGAGCAGCGGTTATTATGATGCCTATTATTTAAAAGCCCTCAGGACGAAGGCATTGATCAAACAGGCGTTTGGCAGGGCATTTGAGAAATATGACCTGATCCTGGGACCGGTGGCGCCGACGACGGCTCCGAAGCTGGGAGAGAGTTTAAGCGACCCGATCAAAATGTATCTGGGCGATATCTATACCATATCTGTCAACCTGGCGGGACTTCCGGGAATCAGTGTGCCCTGTGGCACAGACCGGAAAGGGATGCCCATCGGCCTGCAGCTCATCGGAGACTGTTTCCAGGAAAAGAAACTGTTTTGTGCAGCTTATGCCTATGAGCAGACCAGGGCTTATGAGAGGTGCCCGCTGGCGCAGAAAGGAGTGCAGGAAGCATGAGTAAACAGTACGAAACCGTCATCGGTCTGGAGGTCCATGTGGAGCTGGCCACTAAGACTAAGATTTTCTGCTCCTGCAGCACTCAGTTCGGCGGAGAACCCAACACCCACACCTGCCCTGTCTGTACGGGCATGCCAGGCTCCCTCCCTGTTCTCAACAGACAGGTGGTAGAATATGCGGCGGCGGTGGGCCTTGCGACCAACTGTACCATTACCCAGAACTGCAAATTTGACCGGAAAAATTATTTTTATCCTGACAATCCTCAGAATTACCAGATTTCTCAGCTTTACCTGCCTATCTGTAGGGACGGCGGTGTGGAGATTGAGACAGAGATGGGAAAGAAGACAGTCCGGATCCATGAAATCCATATGGAGGAAGATGCGGGAAAGTTAATCCATGATGAATGGGAGGACTGTACTCTGGTGGATTTTAACAGAAGCGGTGTGCCTCTGATTGAGATTGTCTCTGAACCGGATATGCGTTCTGCCCAAGAAGTCATTGCCTATTTGGAAAAGCTGCGGCTGATCATCCAGTATCTGGGGGCCTCTGACTGCAAGCTTCAGGAGGGCTCCATGAGGGCTGACGTGAATCTGTCGGTGCGGGAGGTGGGAAGCGAAACGTTCGGCACCAGGACAGAGATGAAGAATCTGAACTCCCTCAAGGCCATCGCAAGGGCCATTGAGGGGGAGAAAAACCGCCAGATCGACATTCTGGAGGACGGCGGCCAGGTGACTCAGGAGACCAGGCGGTGGGATGACAACAAGGAATGCTCTTATGCCATGCGCTCCAAGGAGGATGCCCAGGATTACCGGTATTTCCCGGAGCCGGATCTGGTTCCGGTGGTGATTGATGACGAATGGCTGGAAGAAATCAGGAGAAGACAGCCGGAACTTCGGGATGAAAAGCGGGCCCGCTACAGAGAAGAATACAAGATTCCGGAGTATGACATTGATATATTAACTTCAGAAAAGAAATTGGCCGATCTGTTCGAGGAGACCATTGCGGCAGGCTGTAAGCCCAAGGAGGTGTCCAACTGGCTGATGGTGGAGACCATGCGGCTTTTGAAGGACGAGGACATGGATGCAGCTGATATCCGTTTTTCTCCGGCCCATCTGGCGGCGCTCATCGGCCTGGTGGACCAGGGGAAGATCAACCGGACGGTGGCCAAGGAAGTCTTTGAGGTCATGTTCAAAGAGGATATGGATCCGGTGCCCTATGTGGAAGAAAAGGGCCTTGTCATGGTGCAGGATGAGGGGGCGCTTCGGAGCACGATAGAGGAGATTGTGAAAAACAACCCTCAGTCCGTGGCAGACTATAAAAGCGGAAAGAAGAAAGCCATGGGATTTCTGGTGGGACAGACCATGAAGGCCATGAAGGGCAAGGCGGACCCGGCTATGGTCAATCAGATTCTCTTGGAGCTTCTGTCATAACAGGATACAGACACACAGACATGTTTTTGGCATAAGAGGAAAATTTTACTATGTGGGATGCAAAGATATTTTCAACCGATGTATATCATTTTTTAAACTGGTTTTTGCTTTACAGCATGTTAGGATGGCTGGTGGAATCCATTTATATGTCCTTTTGTAACAAACGGCTGACTAACCGCGGCTTTGTCCGCGGTCCCATCTGCCCTATTTACGGGGTGGGTTTTTTGGGGGCATACTTTCTGTTCAAGCCCATTGCCCACAACTGGCCCTTGCTTTATGTGCTGGGCTGTATTTCCGCCACAGCCCTGGAATTTCTGGTGGCAAAGGCGATGATCCGGATTTTCGGAGCGGTCTGGTGGGATTACAAAGATAAGCCTTTCAACTATCAGGGAATTCTCTGCCTGGAGAGCACCCTGGCCTGGGGACTTTATGCCGTCTGTCTGTTTACCTTTGTGCATAAAGGGATCTCATGGCTGTCGGACAGCTACAGCATGACCGTGGGTAAAGTTCTGGTCATCGCGGGGGCCGTCTATTACATATCAGATTTTATTTACTGTGTGATGAGAGCGAAACGCAATGAAGGGCTTGAGAAGGATGGGATTCTGGTAAAATCAAAATAATTGCTGTGGACGTTATTAAAAAACACTTCATTCCTCTATTTTTGTGAGGAATGAAGTGTTTTTGAGTGTTGATTTAATGTCTCTATTCTTCTTCTTTCGGTTCTTCGGGCTTTGGCAGATACATTTTCACCCATTCGATCCGATTTTTATCCATGGATTCTACTACAAAACGGATATCCTGACAGGTAACGCCTTCTTTTGCGACAGGGACATGGTCCAGCTCCCCGATGATCAGACCGCCCACAGAATCGTAGTCCTCAGAAGCAAGGGACAGCTCCAGGGCATCGTTGATGTCGTCCAGTTTCATGGAACCTTCCACCCGGTATTCCCGTTCTCCGATTTTCTGGAGACTTTTCAGTTCGTCTTCGTCGTATTCGTCGCGGATTTCCCCGACGATCTCTTCCAGCAAATCCTCCAGAGTCACCAGGCCGGCGGTGGCGCCGTATTCATCCAGCACGATGGCGAGACTCATGGAGTTCTGCCGCATATCTATGAACAGCTCAGAGGTCTTTTTAAATTCGTAAGTAAAATATGCCTCTCTCAGATAGTCCTGAAGGTTGAAAGGAGTGTCTTTCTTATAAAAAAGCAGATCCTTCATGTTGATGATGCCGATGACATTGTCGGTGGTATCACGATAAACAGGAATGCGGGTAAACATGCTTTCCCGGTAAATTTCCAGAAGTTCGTCATAGGATGCATCTTCTCTGGCAAATACCATATGGATGCGGGGAACCATGATGTCCTTGGCCTGGGCATCTCCGAAATCCACCACATTGTTGATCATCTTCCGCTCTTCGCTCTCGATGACCCCCTCCTCGTGGCTGACATCTACAATGGTGCGCAGCTCTTTTTCTGTGATGGTGTCAGGTTTCGCGTCAGGGTCCACTCTCATCAGTCGCAAAAATCCTCTGGCCAGCTGATTGACAATGAAGATCACCGGTGTTAAAAGCTTCATCAAAAGGGAGATGATACCGGCCATCTTAAGGGCTATGGATTCTGCTTTCAATGTAGCCATGGTCTTTGGAGAAATCTCACCAAAGATCAGAATCAGCAGAGTAATGATACCGGTGGCGATGCCCACATAAGCATTGCCGAATTTCTTGATGACCAGGGTGGTGATCAAAGAGGAAGCGCTTAGATTCACAACATTATTTCCGATGAGAATTGCGCTGAGCATCTTGCCTTTGTTGCTGATAACCTTATCCAAAGTAACTGCCCGCTTGTTTCCCTCTTCAATGAGGGTGCGGATTCGCACTTGGCTGATGGTTAGAAGCGCCGTTTCTGCAGAAGAGAAAAAGGCTGATAAAAACAATAAGAAAATAAGGCTGATAATCTGTATGGCGTCACTTGGGTCCAAAAAAAATCACTCTCCTAAAAGTTATTATATGGAAATGATTGTACAATATTGCGGAGAGACTGTCAAGAAAATCGGCTCCTTCTGTTTGTTTAGACATTCTTTAGAAAAAACAGACTGAAAGTTTGCAGGACTTATGTTATGATGATACCATCAGTTGACAAGAGTATACACGGTCGGAGAAGGGGAGGAGGGCCTATGGCTATTCGATTGGTGGCGCTTGATTTGGACGGGACTGCGCTTAAAGAGCATCGGGTGTTTACAAAGCGGACCCGCCAGGCAGTGCTCGCGGCATTGGCGGCAGGCATTCTGGTGGTCCCGGCCACAGGACGGTCTTACGTGGATATTCCAGAGGAGCTCCGACTGCTTCCCGGTATTCCCTGTTTTTTGACGTCCAATGGGGCGAATATTGTAGATGGAACAGGGCATAGTATCTGTACGGATCTGATTCCCTGGGCGTGGTGCGTGAGGGCCCTTCATATTTTGGAGGAATATGATATGCAGCCTTCTGTACATATGAGAGGCAGCAGCATCAATCTGAAGACCGCGGACCCAAGGATCGTGGCCAGATATGGTAACAGTGATTACTTTAAACGGAGCAGCGTGGAGAATCTGGCAGATTACGTGGCAGAGCAGAAGACAGATGTGGAAAAAATTTTTGCGGTTCTGTTTGAACCTGGGAGGAAGGCAGAGCTGACTGCCCGCCTGACTTCGGAGCTTCCTCTGGGAGTGACTGCCTCAGGCTCTGACAATATTGAGCTTAACAGCCTGACGGCTTCCAAAGGCCATGGCCTTTCCATGCTCTGTGAGCAGTTTGGAATTGAGGCTGCGCAGACTGCGGTGATCGGTGACAGTATAAACGATATCTCCATGTTTGCATTTGCCGGCTGTTCGGTGGCTATGGGAAATGGAGAGGCCTGCCTTAAGGAAATGGCGTGCTATGAGACGGAAGCCTGCGAGGAGGATGGAGCGGCGAAAGCGCTGGAGAGGCTTGTGAGCGGTGAGTGGAAATAGGCGTCGGTGAATGGAAACGGCAAAGGAGGAGGCCCATGGCGGCGTTCGTAGAATTTAAAAAAGTAAAGAAGACATACCAGATGGGAGAAGTCGTGATCAAGGCGGTGGACGATATGAGCTTTGCCATTGAAAAGGGAGAGTTTGTCATCATCGTCGGGCCGAGCGGAGCGGGAAAGACCACGGTTCTCAATATATTGGGCGGTATGGACCGGGTCACATCAGGGCAGGTGGTTGTGGACGGCGTGGATGTGGCCAGATTTGACAGGCGGCGGATGACGAAATACCGCAGAGAAGATATTGGATTTGTGTTCCAGTTTTATAATCTGGTCCAGAACCTGACAGCCCTTGAGAATGTGGAGCTGGCCCTTCAGATCTGCAAGGATCATCTGGATGCGGAAGAGATTCTGCAGGATGTAGGGCTGGGGGAGCGGATGGACAATTTCCCTTCTCAGCTTTCCGGCGGGGAGCAGCAGCGGGTGTCCATTGCCAGGGCACTGGCGAAAAATCCAAAGCTTCTGCTCTGTGACGAGCCGACGGGGGCCCTGGATTACCAGACGGGAAAGACGATCCTTAAGCTTTTACAGGATACCTGCAGGAAGCGGGGGATGACGGTGGTGGTCATCACCCACAATTCTGCCCTTGCACCCATGGCAGACCGGGTTTTTAAGATCAAAAACGGACAGGTTTCTTCTATGAAAGTGAATGAGAAGCCGGTTCCAGTGGAGGACATCGAGTGGTGACGTCTGTCGCTTTTGGGGAGATGCCGGGCAGCTTTGTACAGGAAAAAGACAGAGGAAGATGCAGATATGAAGAAAGCACAGCGTAAAGATTTTTTCGTTGAGATAAAAAAAAGCCTGAACCGCTATCTTTCTATTTTGTTTATCGTGGCTCTGGGCGTGGCCTTTTTTTCTGGTATCCGGGCAACAGAGCCGGATATGCGGCTTTCGGTGGATGCGGTGGCTGACGAGGCGGATTTCATGGATGTCCGGGTGATCTCCACCATGGGGCTTACAGACGAAGACTTGGAGAGCATCCGGGCTGTGGAAGGAATTACGGCGGCAGAGGGAGAATATTCGGCGGATGTGCTCTGCGCTTATGAGGAGAAGCAGATGGTGCTCCATGTGGCGTCCCTCACGGAGCAGGTCAACCGTCTGACAGTAAAAGAAGGACGGCTTCCGGAGAAAGCGGGGGAGTGTCTCATTGACGAGCAGATTCTCTTGCAGGCTGATTACCATCTGGGAGATGAGATCACCTTTTCCTCGGGCACTTCAGATCCTCTTTCTGACACACTGAAGCGGGATTCCTACACTGTGGTGGGAATCGGGACCAGTCCCTATTACCTGAATTTTAACAAAGGGACCTCCCGTATCGGGAACGGTGATATTCAGGGGTTTGTGGTGGTTCTTGGGGAGGATTTTGCCCTGGAGGTCTACACGCAGATTTATGCGGTTGCCGGGGAACTGAAAGAGTTTGTCACTGCCAGCGAGGCTTATAAAAAAGAAGCAAAACGGCTTGTGGCAGCAGTGGAGGAGATTGCCGGGGAGAGGTGTGAAGTCCGTCTGGCAGATATCCGCCTGGAAGCGGAAGAGGAACTTTCTAAGGCTGAGGAGGAGCTTTCCGAGAAAGAGAAGGAGGCAGAAGAAGAGCTTCGGGATGCCTGGCAGAAGCTTGCCGATGCAGAACAGGAACTTGAGGACGGAAAACAAGAAATTGAAGAGAATGAAAAAAAGCTTGCAGAGGCAAAAGAGGAGATTTCCGACGGGGAAAAGGCTTTAGATGACGGCTGGCGAGAGGTTGCGGAAGGAGAGAGGAAACTTGCGGACGGAAAGGGGGAGCTTGCCGCCAGCGAGCGGCAGCTTTCTGAGGCGAGGGCACTTCTCGACGAAAAGCAGGCAGAACTTGCCCAGGGGGAGCAAAGACTTGCGGCCTCCAGGGCAGAGTACGAGGCGGGAAAAGCAGAAGCAGAGAATGGCCGGGAGGACCTTGAGCGGGCAAGGGAAGAGCTTTTGGCCGCCGGCGAAGAGCTTGCGGGCAGAAGGCAGGAGCTTTTGGAGGGCAGAGCCCAGGCGGAGGCTGTCAGGGAAATGCTTGACGGCCAGGAGGCGGCGCTTGTGCAGCTGAGGCTTTCTCTTTTGGAGGCAGGCATTGATCCTGAGACGTACCCGGAGTATGTGGCCGGGATGACGGCTCTTTTGGCGGCCAGGGAGGAACTGGATGGGAATCTGGCAGCCCTTGCGGAGGGAGAGAAAAAACTTGAGGCTGGACAGGCAGAATATGACGGAGCGGCGGCGCTCCTTTCAGAAAAGGAGACAGAACTTGCCGTAGGAGAAGAGACCTTAAAAACAGCGGAGGCCGAGCTTCTGGCTGGGGAAGCTTCTCTTTTGGAGGGCAGAGAGGGCCTTGCCCAGTTGGAAAAAGTTATTACAGCCGGAGAGGAGGAGCTTCGTGCGGGAAGAGAGGAGCTGGCGGCTGCCCAGGAGAAGCTGACGGCTGCCCGGAGGGAGCTTGCCGAGGGAGAGGAGGAGCTGGAAAGGGGAAGGGCCGAGCTTGCCGACGGGGAGGAAACCCTTGCAGAAGCCAAAGAGAAACTGGCAGATGGGGAAAAAGAGCTTGCGGATGCCAGGATAGAATATGAGGATGCCAGAGACGAGGCAGAGGAAAAACTTTCAGATGCCAGGGAAGAACTTTCGGATGCCAGAGAAGAGCTGGATGGTCTGGAGGAGCCAGAGTGGTATGTCCTTGACCGGGAATCGGTTCAGTCTTATGTGGAATTTGACAGTGACGCCGACCGGATCGGGGCCATCGGCGAGGTGTTTCCTGTGGTGTTTTTCCTGGTGGCTGCCCTCGTGAGCCTGACTACCATGACTAGAATGGTGGAAGAGAAGCGGACAGAGATCGGCACCATGAAGGCTCTTGGCTACGGGACTTTTTCCATTGCGTCCAAATATGTGTTTTATGCCCTGTCCGCCACACTGGCGGGAAGTGTCCTTGGATTTTTAGTGGGGGAAAAGGCGCTTCCCTGGGTTATTATCACCGCCTATAAAATCCTTTACGGAAATTTGAACATTATCCGGATTCCCTATAACTGGGGGTATGCTCTGGGGGCAGCGGGGATCGCGCTTTTTTGTACGGTGGGAGCAACATTGATGGCCTGTTATAAGGAGACGCTGGCCCGGCCCTCTGAACTTATGCGTCCGGCAGCCCCTTTAAAGGGAAAGAAGATTCTATTGGAACGGATCCGTCCTCTGTGGAAACATCTGAATTTCAGTCAGAAGTCTACTCTTAGAAATCTGCTTCGGTATAAAAAGCGGCTTTTGATGACTGTGTTTGGAATCGGAGCCTGTATGGCGCTCCTGGTTGTGGGATTTGGGCTGCGAGATTCCATCTATGCGGTGTCGGATGCCCAGTATGGCAGGCTGTGGCAGTATGACGCCACGGCAGGAGTGAATGGGGAGAGCAGTGAAGAGGAGAGAGCGGCGTTTTACCAGGCCCTTGAGAATGACGAGAATCTGGAAGAATACCTGACAGCTTATACGACGACCATGGACGGCCAGGCGGGCTCCGCCACCAAAGAGGTCAATGTGGTGGTGCCGGAAAATCTGGAGCGTTTCCCGGACTTTTTCCTGCTGAGAGACAGGAACACAGAGGAAGAATACCAGCTGGATGATACGGGAGCCGTGGTCAGCGAGAAGTTGGCGAAAATACTTGGACTTAAGGAGGGGGACACCTTGCTTTTGAAGGTGGACGATACAGAACGTGTGTCTGTGCCGGTGTCTCACATCGCGGAAAACTATGTCTATCATTATGTCTATCTGTCGCCGGCCCTTTACCGGGAGTCTTTCGGAGAGGAGCCGGAATATAACACGGAATATCTGAAGCTTAAGGATAAAGGCGGGGAAAAAGAGCGGGAGCTGGCAGAGCGGCTGTTAAAGTATGATGCGGCAGCTGGGATCGTGTTGGTTTTTGACATGAACCAGACGATTCTGGACATGTTGGGGAGCCTGGATACAGTAATCTGGGTGTTAACCATTTCCGCCGGGCTTTTGGCCTTTGTGGTGCTCTATAACCTCAATAACATCAACATCTCAGAGCGGAGGCGGGAGCTGGCGACTATCCGTCTGCTTGGCTTTTATGATATGGAGCTTGCCATGTATGTGTACCGGGAGAATATTCTTTTAACCGGGATTGGTATCATCGCCGGAGTTTTCCTGGGAAACATCCTGCATAGGTTTGTCATTGAGACGGCGGAAGTGGATCTGATCATGTTTGGCCGCACGGTGCATCCGGTGAGTTATCTGTGGGGGGCGGGGCTCACAGTTCTCTTTGCCGTGCTGGTGAATGTGACCATGTTCTATAAGCTGAGACGCATTGATATGGTGGAATCTTTAAAGAGTGTGGAATGAGGCTTTATGGATATTACCGGATTAGTTTTTCTGAGAGTTTCACCAGTTTTTCGGTGAAGGGGAATAAAAGCAAGGTGGTTCCCAGGTTAAACACTGTGTGGAAGACGGAAATCTGTGTACCAGAAATGGCTGCCCCGGCCCAGTGTGGATCTGCAGCAAACAAAAAGAACATGGCTGTCCCAAAACATGCGGTTCCGATCACATTAAAAAGAAGATGAATGAGCGCTGCCTGCCTTGCCGTCTGGCCTGCGGTGAGGGAGGCGAGCAGCGCAGTCATGCAGGTGCCGATGTTTTGACCCAGAGTGAGATAAACGGCGCAGCGGAAAGTCACGATACCGTTCATGGCAAGAGTCTGGAGAATTCCCATGGAAGCGGAAGAGCTCTGGACGAGGGCCGTGACGGCCATGCCCACAAGGAGCCCAAGAAGAGGATTTTTGCCCAAAAAGGTGAAAAGCTTTGCAAATACCGGGGAGTCCTGGTAAGGGGCAATGGAGCCGGACATGAAGCTTAGGCCGATGAAAAGAAGACCGAACCCAACCAGAACAGAGCCGACCGTCTGCGGTCGTTTTTTTTGTGTGAGTAGAAGGAGGAAGGCGCCGATGCCAAGAAGCACCGGGGCGAAAAATTCCGGTCTCAGGACTTGCGCCCACTCGCGCATGGAGACCATCCAGGCCGTTATGGTGGTTCCGATATTGGCGCCCATGATGATTCCAACAGACTGAGACAGGGACAAAAAGCCTGCGTTTACAAATCCGACGACCATGACTGTGGCGGCGGAGCTGCTCTGGATGACGGAGGTGAGAAGCAGTCCTGAAAGGATTCCGGAAAGGGGATTTTTGGTTATAAAGGAAAACAGTCGTTTCATCCGATTTCCTGCAGCGCGTTGCAGGCCGTCTGACATCACCTTCATTCCATACAGGAACATTCCCAAGCCGCCGATGAATTCGAAAGCCTGCCTGATCTGATTAAATGACATTGATTTTCACGTCCGAAAGATCCTGTCTCCATAAACTGTATGTAAGGCAGTCCCCAGATTATACCGGAATCCTTTGCCTGAAGACGACATGTCATAAAAATATTCAGCTTCCCAAAAGCGCAGAATGTTATGACAATAACATGAGTAAATATCATGTTTTTAAATTGTTCCTATAATTCCCACCATTAAATATACTAATGATACTGATAATAAGTATATGGGGTGGTAGATGATGAAAGAAAGGAAAGGAAGGAAGGATCGGAAAGAGATCAATATACTGGTGGGAAATCAGATCCGCATTGCAAGAGAGCGTGCCGGGCTTACGCAGGAACAATTTGGCGCTCTTGTATCACTGGGCCCCAAACATGTGTCTGACATTGAGCGGGGCTACGTGGGAATTTCGATTTCTACTTTAAAACGAATCTGCGAACAACTGGCTGTGTCCAGCGACTGGATTCTTTTTGGAGATCAGGGAATTAATAAAATGGAATACATCACAGAGCGATTAAAACGTCTGTCGCCGGAACAGTTTGCCATAATGGAGCGGTTTTTGAATCAGACGATCCATCTGTTTAATTTTATGAGAAAACGGTAGTATCCTGTCAATACCCTGAGAAAATATCATACCCCTGTGTTGTTTTTATAATTGGAACTGTTACATATACTAATGGTATCAAACGGTATGTGGGGTGGTAACGATGAGGAAGAGGAAAGAGATTAATGTTCTGGTAGGAAATCAGATCCGCATTGTCAGGGAGAGCGCCGGGCTCACTCAGGAGCAGTTCGGCGATCTCGTATCCCTTGGCCCTAAAAACATATCCGATATTGAGAGGGGTAATGTGGGAATTTCTGTTTCCACTTTGAAACGGATCTGCGAAACACTGTCTGTTTCCAGTGACCGGATTCTTTTCGGAGATCAGAAGATCAATGAGCTGGAGTATCTGAGGGAGCGATTAGAGCTTTTGCCAGAAGAACAGTTTTCAATCGTAGAGGCGTTTTTAAATCAGATGTTCCATTTGTTTGGAATGCTGGGGAAATAAGTTTTTAAGTGAAAAGTCGGGAAAGCGCACAGAAGTTCTGTGCGGTTCCCGATTTTTATTATCGGAAACTGATGGATTGCTATCTTGTAATAACCCATGAATTAGGGTATACTGTTATAGGTAAGCAGAGAATTTTTCAGGGTACAAGAAGGGAGTTGAGTGACATGAATGCAGTGTATTGGCTTATAGCGATTATTATACTTCTGGTCATTGAAGCAATGACCATGGCTCTGACGACAATCTGGTTTGCAGGAGGCGCCCTGGCGGCGTTCATCGCCTGTGTGGCAGGAGCAGGATTAGAGGCTCAGGAGATTTTGTTCGTGGCGGTATCTTTGTTGCTGCTGTTTTTCACCAGGCCCTTTGCCAAACGATACATCAATCAGGGAACGAAAAAAACAAATGTGGAGGGACTGATTGGCCGGGAGGCACGTGTGACAGAGCAGGTTGACAATCAGATGGACAGGGGAGAGGCAGTGCTCTCAGGACAGTACTGGTCAGCTAGAGCTGCCGACGAGAATGAGGTCATTGAGCAGGGAACCAGAGTGGTGGTTGAGGCGGTCAGAGGCGTGAAGCTGATTGTCCGGACAATCAAATAGAGAACCTATCCCGCGGCAGGGCTGACGGGAATGTTATAAAGTGAGGAGGAAATGAAACGATGAGAGGAAGCTTTTTAATTACAGCGTCCAGTATATGGACATTGACCATTGTCATTATTCTGGCAGTGATTATTCTGCTGGTATTTGCGTCCTGCATTAAGATTGTGCCCCAGGCGAAGGCGGTGGTCCTGGAACGGCTGGGAGGCTACAGGACGACATGGTCCGTGGGACTCCATGTAAAAGCGCCTTTTATTGACCGGGTGGCGAAACGGGTGAACTTAAAGGAGCAGGTGATTGACTTTAAGCCCCAGCCGGTGATTACAAAGGATAATGTAACCATGCAGATTGATACGGTGGTCTTTTTCCAGATCACTGACCCGAAACTGTATGCCTATGGCGTGGAGAACCCGCTGATGGCCATTGAAAATCTGACGGCCACGACTCTGAGAAATATCATCGGTGATCTGGAGCTGGATCAGACCTTAACGTCCAGAGAACTGATCAATACGAAGATGCGCACCCAGCTTGATGTGGCGACGGATCCCTGGGGGATCAAGGTCAACCGGGTGGAGCTGAAAAACATCATTCCGCCCAGAGAGATCCAGGATTCCATGGAGAAACAGATGAAGGCAGAGCGTGAGCGGCGGGAGAAGATCCTGCAGGCGGAAGGTGAGAAGAAGTCCACGATCCTGGTGGCAGAAGGTAAGAAAGAATCGGCGATTCTGGATGCGGAAGCGGAGAAGCAGGCGGCGATTTTGCGCGCGGAGGCCAAAAAGGAAGCGACGATCCGTGAGGCGGAAGGCCAGGCGCAGGCAATTTTAAAGGTACAGGAGGCCAATGCAGAGGGAATTCGTCTGATCAAGGAAGCAGGAGCCGACGGGGCAGTGCTGCAGCTTAAGAGTCTGGAAGCCTTCGCCAAAGCGGCGGACGGCAAGGCGACGAAGATTATCATTCCCTCGGATATCCAGGGACTTGCAGGCGGGATCAAAAGCCTGGTAGAAGTGGCAAAAGACTGAGCAGGAGACGGAGGATAAGACAGCGATGGAAATCATGAAGAGTCTGAAGGGTCGGAATTTTTTAACATTAAAGGATTTTACGCCGGAGGAGATCCAGAATTTTCTGGATCTGGCGGCAGATTTAAAGGCAAAGAAAAAGCAGGGGATCACAGGGGATAGTTTAAAAGGAAAAAATCTTGCCCTGATCTTTGAAAAGCCTTCCACCAGAACACGCTGTGCCTTTACGGTGGCAGGAAACGACGAGGGGGCTTTCCCCACTTACCTGGGGAAAGGCGAGATTCAGCTTGGCAAGAAGGAGAGCGTGGAGGATACGGCCAGGGTGCTTGGGCGTATGTTTGACGGAATTGAATTCCGTGGATTCCTTCATTCCCATGTGGAGGCGCTGGCAAAGTATTCAGGGGTCGTGGTCTGGAACGGACTGACGGATGATTATCACCCTACCCAGATTCTGGCGGATTTTCTGACCATGCAGGAGAATTTCGGCCGCCTTGCGGGACTGAATTTTGTGTTTATCGGCGATGGACGCAACAACATGTCCAACAGCCTGATGATAGGCTGCGGAAAGATGGGGGTCAACTGTACCATCATTGCGCCAAAGGCGCTTTGGCCGGAGGAGGAGCTGGTGGAAATCTGCCAGGGATATGCGAAGGAGGCCGGAAGCACTTTGACGGTTACGGACGATCCGACAGCCGTAAAGGATGCAGATGTGATTTATACGGATGTATGGTGCTCCATGGGAGAAGAAGAGAAGGCAGCTGAACGGATGTCTCTTTTAAAACCCTATCAGGTAAATCGGGCGCTGATGGAGGCTACAGGGAAGGACAGTACAATTTTCATGCACTGTCTGCCGGCGGTCAAGGGCAATGAAGTGACGGAAGAGGTCTTTGAGTCGGAGCGCTCTGTGGTATTTGATGAGGCAGAAAATCGGATGCACACCATCAAGGCTGTCATGGTGGCGACTCTGGGAGAGTAAAGGCTTCCACAGCAGAGAAACCACCCTGGTACGGGAGATTGAGATTACATGTACGTAAACAGAACGAAAAAGAATCCATATGCGAGACAGACGGTCTTCGACGTGCTGTCTGCAGTGGTGGGGCTGGCAGTGATTGGAGTGGGCATTGTTTCCTTTATTAATCCGGAGGAAAACGCCTGGCTGTTTCCGATCGTGTTTTTTCTGGCTTCCGTCTTTCAGTGTCTGCTGGCCATACCGAGAATGTCGGGAGGCGGCGGGAGAAAGAGTGGAAGAAGGAAGGCTGTGGGCGTGGGCCTGTTTTTTGTGGCCGGGATTCTGCTTATGCTTGCAGTGGTTGGCGCCCTCTGTCTTTGGAGGTAAGAGTTGAAAACGGAAATATTAAGGCTGCTCAGGGAGCGGGAGGACTATGTGTCCGGGCAGGAGCTCTGCGGAAGGCTTTCTGTCTCCCGCACGGCTGTGTGGAAAATCATCAGGCAGTTGAAAGAAGAGGGGTATCTCATAGAGGCAGTGCAGAATAGAGGCTATTATTTATCTGGCGGACCGGATTTGGTGACCAGGGAGGAGATCTCCTCCCGGCTGAATACGAAGTGGGCGGGACATCCGACGGTATTTCTGAACATGACCGATTCCACCAACAATGAGGCAAAACGTCTGGCGGAGGCAGGGGCAGCCCATGGGACCTTGGTGGTGGCAGAGTTTCAGGAGGCTGGAAAAGGCCGCAGGGGCCGGAGCTGGTCTTCCCAGGCCGGAACTGGGATTTGGATGACGATTGTGTTAAAACCGGAGTTTTCCCCTTCTCAGGCTTCCATGTTGACGTTGGTGGCAGCAATGGCTGTGGCTGACGGGATCCGGAAGGCGACGGGGCTTAAGGCCGGGATCAAATGGCCCAATGATATTGTACTTGCGGGGAAAAAGGTTTGTGGGATCCTGACAGAAATGAGCTCTGAGCCGGATTATATCAATCATGTGGTGGTGGGGATCGGCATCAATGCCAACCTGACGGAGTTTCCGGAGGAGCTTCGGGAGAAAGCTACTTCTCTGCTTTTGGAGGGGGAGCAGCCGGTCAGACGTGCCGCCGTTATCGCGGCTGTCTGGGAGGCCTTTGAGCTCTACTATGACCAATTTCTGAAAACAGCGGATCTGTCTCTTTTAAAGCCAGCCTATGAAAGCCGGCTTCTCAACAGGGATCAAAAGGTGTGTGTGCTGGACCCTGTGGGAAACTGGGAAGGAATTGCCAGAGGAATTGATGAAAACGGCCGTCTTCTGGTGGAGCCGGAGGACGGAATGGTACAGGGAGAAAGGCTGTCTGGAGAAGCTTGTTTAAGAGCTGTAGATTCCGGTGAGGTATCGGTCAGAGGGGTATACGGATATGTGTGACACAGGTGGAAATAAAGTTTTGTGCGGAGCAAATTCCTACCGGCAGAAATACTATTTTAATGATGAGTTTTCCATGCTGCCGGAGAAGATCAAAGGAGAGCTGCAGGCGCTCTGCGTTCTCTATGTGGCGGATGTGGGAGGAGTTTTGCTTCTGGAGTTTGACAGTGAGGGAAATCTTCTGCTCCGGGTGGAAAGTGAGGAGAGTGATGCTTTCTTCGACGAGATTGGAAGCGCGCTGAAGATCAAACAGATTCAGAGGGAGCAGCAAGAGCTTTTGGAGTCGCTGGAATTGTTTTATAAAACTTTTTATCTGGAGACGAGTACATGAATATGACAAAAAAGCTGGCGATCGGCGGCGTGGTTTTGGAGACACCGGTGGTGCTGGCGCCGATGGCAGGTGTGACGGACCTGCCTTTTCGTATGCTCTGCCGGGAGATGGGCTGCGGGCTGGTGTGTACGGAGATGATCAGTGCAAAGGCTGTTTATTATAAAAACAGAAACAGCCGCATTCTGCTGGCGGTGGATGAGACGGAGCGCCCTGTTTCCATGCAGCTGTTTGGTTCAGAGCCGGAGCTTCTCGGACAGATCGCAGCTCTTTTGGAGCCGGGGCCTTATGATGTGATTGATTTCAATATGGGCTGCCCTGTTCCAAAAGTGGTCAATAACCGGGAAGGCTCCGCGCTTATGAGAGAACCGAAGCTGGCGGGGGAGATTCTTGGGGCCATGGTAAAGGCAGTGAAAAAGCCTGTCACAGTCAAGATCAGAAAAGGCTTTGATGAGGCTCATGTCAATGCAGTGGAGATCGCAAGGATTGCCGAAGCTGCCGGAGTATCGGCGATTACAGTGCATGGAAGGACCAGAGAACAATATTATTCTGGAACAGCAGACTGGGATATTATTCGGCAGGTAAAGGAAGCGGTTTCTATACCGGTTATCGGAAACGGGGATATTTTTAAAGCCGCGGATGCCATAAGAATGATGGAAGAGACCGGATGTGACGGTGTAATGGCAGCCAGAGGGGCCAGAGGCAATCCATGGCTCTTTCGGGAAATCCGGGAATTTATGGAAACCGGAAAGGTCCCTAAAAGGCCGGGAATCGGAGAAATCCGGGAGATGATTCTGCGTCATGGACGTATGCTGTCAGAATTCAAGGGGGAGAATCAGGCCATGCGAGAGATGCGCAAGCATGTGGCTTGGTACACGGCGGGCTGTCCCCATTCTTCTTCCTTGCGGGAGGCTGTGAACCGGGTGGAGAGTCTGGCAGAGCTGGAGGCATTGATGGAGGAGCGGCTGGCGGAAGAATTGTAGCCGCAGGGCCGGAAAATGTAGGCCGGGCTGGAGTGAAAAGATTGACAATCCCGGGGCTTTGGGATATAATACCTTGACGGACGCAAGTCCGCCTGAGGAAAATAATTGTTTCCGGAGCGAAGGATAATCAAGGGTACAAAAGACATATAATATGATGATATCAGGGTCAAAGGGTCATGGGACTGGTGTATTCAGGCCCCATATCTTTTTGTCCGAACATCATAAGACAGTGTGTCAGGCGGAAAAAGAAACAAGGAAGGGATTTGAAGCGGTATGGCAGAAACAAAGAAAAACATTCTGACTTATGCTGGCCTTAAAAAGTATGAGGAAGAGCTGGCAGACCTTAAGGTAGTGAAACGGAGAGAGATTGCTCAGAAGATTAAAGAGGCGAGAGAGCAGGGAGACCTTTCCGAAAATGCCGAGTATGATGCAGCGAAGGATGAGCAGAGGGACATTGAGCTTCGCATTGAGGAGTTGGAAAAGCTTCTTAAAAATGCAGAAGTTGTGGTGGAAGACGAGATAGAGCTGGATAAGATCAGCGTGGGTTGTGAGGTCAAGGTTTATGATGTGGAATACGAAGAAGAGATGGATTTTCGGATTGTCGGTTCCACAGAGGCAAACAGCCTTCAGAATAAGATTTCGAATGAGTCTCCGGTTGGCAGGGCGCTGATTGGGAAACGGGTTGGCGAAACAGTAGTGGTGGAAACCCAGGCAGGAGACGTGGAATATAAAGTTCTTGACATTAAGCGGGTATCTTAAAGACCAAAACAGAGGAAAAGAGGGAGAACGTGGCAGAGCAGAACAGAACGCAGGAACAGGATTTGGGACAGCTCCTAAAGGTGCGCCGTGAGAAGCTTTTCGGTATGCAGGAAGAGGGAAAGGACCCCTTTCAGATCACAAAGTACGACGTGACCCATCACAGTGAGGAGGTGCGGTCAGCCTTTGACGAGTTGGAAGGAAAAGAAGTTTCCATTGCCGGAAGGATGATGTCCAAACGGGTTATGGGAAAGGCTTCTTTTTGTCATGTCCAGGATCTTCAGGGCTCTATTCAGTCTTATGTGGCAAGGGACAGTATCGGTGAAGAGCCGTATAAGGCGTTTAAAAAATATGATATCGGCGACCTGGTTGGAATCCGGGGCACGGTATTTCGGACCAAAACAGGAGAGATCTCCATTCATGCGGAAGAGATCACTCTGCTTTCCAAGAGCCTCCAGATCCTTCCGGAGAAATTCCATGGCCTGACCAACACGGATCTGCGTTACCGCCAGCGTTACGTGGATCTGATTATGAATCCGGAGGTGAAGGACACTTTCATCAAGCGGTCGAAGATCATCAGCACCATCCGCCGTTTCCTGGATGCTCAGGGCTTCATGGAGGTGGAGACGCCGATGTTGGTCTCCAACGCAGGCGGCGCGGCGGCCAGGCCCTTTGAGACCCATTTCAATGCTCTGGACGAGGACCTGAAGCTCCGTATTTCTCTGGAGCTCTATTTGAAGCGGCTCATTGTCGGCGGCCTGGAGCGGGTCTACGAGATCGGGCGGGTGTTCCGCAACGAAGGGCTGGACACCAGGCACAATCCGGAATTTACCCTGATGGAGCTTTACCAGGCATACACCGATTACCACGGTATGATGGACCTGACGGAAAATATGTACCGCTATGTGGCAAAGGAGGTTCTCGGAACCACGACCATTGTCTATAACGGAGTCGAAATGGATCTGGGTAAGCCCTTTGAACGGATCACCATGGTAGAGGCGGTGAAAAAATATGCCGGCGTAGACTTCAGTGAAATCCATACGCTGGAAGAAGCGCGCGCAGCCGCGAAAGAACATCACGTGGAGTTTGAGGCACGTCACAAGAAGGGGGATATTTTAAGTCTGTTCTTTGAGGAATTTGTGGAAGAGCACCTGATCCAGCCGACCTTTGTCATGGACCATCCCATTGAGATCTCGCCTCTTACCAAGAAAAAGCCGGACAACCCGGAATATGTGGAGCGGTTCGAGTTCTTTATGAACGGCTGGGAGATGGCAAACGCCTACTCAGAGCTTAACGATCCCATTGACCAGAGGGAACGTTTCGCAGCCCAGGAGGAACAGTTTGCCCAGGGCGACGAAGAGGCGAACCACACTGACGAAGACTTCCTCAACGCACTGGAGATCGGTATGCCCCCCACCGGCGGCATCGGTTACGGCATTGACAGGATGTGTATGCTGTTCACGGATTCATTAGCCATTCGGGACGTACTGCTGTTCCCCACGATGAAAAGTTTAGACAAATAGAAATGCTTGAAAGTCGCATAAATAGGGCATTTCTTGTATGTGTGATAAAGATTATATAGTGATTTTACACGGACTTTACACGGATTGCAGTTTGTAATGTGTAAAACCGTGTAAAGGAAAGAAAAGACTATCAGCAGTTACTGGTAGTCTTTTTTTAATGAATGCACTAATAAGAGTGATTATATACTATCTATTTCTTTTGTTCCATGCCTTTTGAGGACTACAATATTCACAATATTTTTTCCGACTTTGACTTGTTAAAAAATATGAGCCGCAACATTTGCATTGTTTAACAAGCATAGTTTTTGAAATATCAATTGAATTATTTCCAATACATATCAAACAAAAATAATACACAGATAAATGAAATAAATTATTTGTGCTAATGGCGAAAGTAAAAGTGTGATTGTTGTGTTCAAGCATAGAATTAAAACTAAAATGATTTGCAATACTTGGAGAAAAGTGTTTCGCCACAGAATCACGATGTTTTATGAAATAGGACATATCAATTTTTAAGTATTCACTAAAATTATACACTGTATCTTCTGAATATATAGCAATATACCAAAGAAAATCACGATACATTACATATAACCAATAAATGAAATAAGAAACATTACAATAGGAATAATAAAAGTCAGAGTAATTGTATTTTTCTTTTATTTGTCTAATGCTTTCAATAGGAAAGTCAACTTTACTATAATTATTGCATTGGAGAGCATCTTCTTGGATATTTCCGAAGTATGGAAGTCCATATTTTTTACAAAAATCAAGGATAATTAAAAAATGCTGTTCTGTAAGTTGATTTTGAATATATTTTCTAAAACCACCTTTTAGGTTTAATTTTACGGCTAAAAAAATCATATCCAGGAATATGTTTGAATTATTAAATTCAACAATTTTTCCCGAATCACGACTGGATATATATTTATCTGGACAATTTTCTGAAGCAATTATCATAAAGTCATCATCTGTATTTTTCACTATATCGTAATTATCATATTTAAATTCAATAGTACTCATTATTACATTTGGATTGCTTAAAGTAATATCAAAATCATTGTTTTTCAATTAAAAATAACCTCCTTTTGTGTATGTTTCGTGTGTATGTTTAAAGCTACTGTTTAAATAATACATGATTTACAATGAAATTGCAAGGTCAAAACAAGACGAACGTTCACTTGTTAAAAATAATCATGACAGGAGGAAAAATCATGTATGCTACAAAACAAAGTAAAATAACGGATAATACGGTAACCATAGATACACAAACATTAACGGAACTTCTACATTGCGGAAAAGTAACAGCAGTAAAAATAGGTACGGATGCGGAAGCAAAGGTGCAGGTAGGAAAACGAGTGCTTTGGAATTTGCCTAAAGTTCAACGGTATATAGATACAATTTCTCTATAAGGCGGTGTCAATTTATGAAATCAGATTTTGCACTTGCCAAAGAGGAATTGAGCCAGATAGGGATAAAAAGGGTAGCCGCTGATTTTTACCAAGAGCCAAGACGAAAAGGCAGTTGTTATTTTGTAAAAAGTCCGGCAACGCACGACAAGACAGCGAGCCTTGCCATTTATCCAAACTCTAATAGATTTTGTGATTTTGCCAACGGTAATTTATCGGGAGATTGCATTGCTTTTGTGGCTTATGTCAAAGGGTGCAATCAATGGCAAGCATTAAAGGAACTGCAAGCCTATTATGGATTGACGGACGCAAGGGAGCAGGAGAAAGAGGAAGCAAGACGGCGCATACAGCTACAGCAGGAGCAGGAACGCCGGAAAGAAGAACGCAAGCGAACCTTTTATGCGGCTTTATGGTGCGAAATAGACCGATTGAAGCGTTGGGAGGGTATTTATAGGACAAGCATAGAAAAGGCGGTATTTGAGCCATTTAGCGACACATGGGCGTATTGTGTGAATGAACTGCAAAAGACGGAATATCGGTTAGACATTCTATGTGCGGCAGATTGCCGGGAATACACAAGGTTGAAGCCGTACCATGAGAATTTACCGTCTGACCGTTATAAATGGCTTCTGGATTGTTTGGCAGTATTGCAGGAGTGCGGCGCATTTCAAGCCACAAAGGAAGAAATAAAAGAAATCACAGCGCAACAGAATTTTGAATTGACAAGGAAGCCGGAAACAACAGTTAGGAGGTGCGGCGTTGAGTGGTAACGAAAATATGACACAGCATACAGAAGATGCAAGGGGAGCGCCGAACTTGTCAAGATTCCACCATTACAAACTTGTGAACGGTAAAGAAGTGCCTACAAGCGTTTTTGATTATGAGGTTTTCAGCTACATAAAAGAAAACTACTCTATATTTATATGTGGGTTCCCTTATCTGTATATTGAGGGCGTTTATGTTGCGGACCGTAACGGAACGAAAGTAAAGCAGATTATAAGAGGATTGATTTTCAAGCAGTTTATTAAGAGCCGCACAATAAACCAGATTTACAATTTAATTGTGGATGCGGAGGAACTGCAAAAAGAATTTTCGAGCCTGAACAACTACCCCAAAAGCTATATAAATTTTAGAGATTGTATGCTTGATGTGCAGACCATGAAGAAATTGCCGCATAATCCGGCGTATCTGTCTATCAATCAAGTGCCTTTTAATTATGCAGATGTGGAAAAGGCGGCAGAGGGGCAGGAGATAGAAAAGTTTTTTGATTTTATCTTTTCAAGTGCTGATGATAGAAAAATGTTGCTTGAATATGCCGGGTTGTGCTTGACAACGGACACACGACAACAGCGGTTTTTGACATTATGCGGATTAGGGGGAACAGGAAAAAGCGTTTTAATACGGCTATTGGAGAGTGCCGCCGGGGTTGACAATGTTTCAAATGTGAGTATGCAGGAATTAAGCAAGCGTTTTTCAACTTCCTTATTAGTTGGCAAGACATTGAACAGTTGTGCTGATTTGTCTATGGAAGCGTTAGAGGATTCCTCTACAGTAAAAAAGTTATTAGGGGAAGATTCCGTAATGGCAGAATTTAAAGGGCAAAACGGTTTCATGTTCAAGAATTATAGTAAATTGCTTTTCTCAACAAATATGCTTCCAGTGATAACCACAGAGAGGACAAACGGATTTTACAGGCGTTTACTTATCCTCAAAATGGACAGACAGCCAGATAAACCAGATGTAGGACTGGCAGACAGACTATTGCTAGAAATGCCTTATTTCCTCAAATTGGCGGTACAAGCCTTAAATGAAATGTATCAGAGGGGCATTATCACAATTTCAGAGAGTAGCAAACAGGCAGTAGCACAAATGCGGAAAGATTCTGATGTGGTGCAAGCGTGGATTGATGATTGCTGCACAGTCGGGGATGATCTGAAAGTTGAGAGGGGAGAAGCCTATAAAGGTTTTGAGGAATATTGCAAGACCGAGGAACGGCAGGCATTGACAAAGAACGGATTTTTTAAGGCATTGCGTACAAAGAACTTTGCAGAAGTCCGGGGCAAGTCTGAAAGATATTTCACAGGGTTATCTTGCGAAAAAGTGACGGTAAAAACTGACGGTGAGGGCGAATTTTTGGCGGTGACAGATGAACAGCTTG
>JAAWBT010000090.1 GCA_022792835.1 Lachnospiraceae bacterium
GTTTTTCTTATTTGACAAATTCTGAAAAATGACATATAATATGCTTAACAAGACAGCCGGAAGGTGAGTGCACTTCACCCGTCCCGGCATAAGCAGTCAGCTAAGAAATAGCCGCCTAATCTTTTCCGGAGAGCAGGACGGCTATTTCTTATTTTTCAGATTCAGAATCGCAACGATTCAGAGACCAGCGGTCAGAATAATCATGAACTCTTCATATGTACTCATAATAATCACCCTTTCTCACAAGACTCGGAACGGGTGAGAGCACGTCCCCCGGCTGCCCGGGTAAGCATATGATGTTGTCATGGTACTCCCGACCGGGAAGGCCGACGCCCCCATAAGTGGGGAGGTCGGCAGTCCTGGCCGCGGCGGGAATCCTCGCTACGGAAGACAATCAGTCAAGTAATCTCCTCAATTCGCTGTTTGATCCGCCGGATTTCATTTTCCAGGTGATTCACACGCAGGAGAAGCATTTCTTTTTCGCTTTCCACCTTCAAAGCATCATCCAGTTTCTTGGACAAATCCAAATGGCCTTCGGCGATGATCTTAATATTGCGATTGGTCTCATTCTCTAAGGTGAGCTGGATATCGGTGATTTTTCTATTAAGCTTTTGCAGCTCATCCATGATTGCTTTCGTCTCTTCGGTCATAATGGCTCCTTTCTTTTGGCCGATAATAATTTCATTAACCTTCCTCAACCTTCCCGATTACCTTCCCCAGGCAGATCACGTCACCGTCGTCGGTCATCCTACCTACCATCAGAGACGGGATGAAATAGATGATATAATTATCTATGGTTGCATAAGTACCGTATTTTTCACGGTAACAATGAATGCATTCTTCCAGATACTCCTCAGTAACTCCCAAGTGCTCCGCTATCTCGTATCGGTTCCGGCAGCCTGATTCGTAAGCGCCCACAAGCCCCATGAGCCCGATCCGGAGGTTATATCCATACATCCGGGCCCGGTGCTCCTGCTTCCGGTTCCAAGTGTCGCTTTGGTCAAGGATGTTACCAGTAGTAGTGTAATAGTGGCCGAGCTCCTCGGCCAGGATGCAGGACTTCTCTGCTTGGGTTAAGTCTTCCCTGATGGCAATCCGAGTTTTCTTAATACGTCCTTTGGACGCCCTCAAAGGTTTTTCCTTCACAGTTAGGCCAACAGAATCGGCTTTTAAAAGCAATTCTTCATATTCCATACGCCTCCCACCTTTTTAAATGATCCCAAGTTCTCTTAACGCCTCTTTTTCGGAAACAAACTGATGACATTCTGGGTCAGATTCAATCTGTGCGAGCATGAGCAGGTCAACATCATCCGGCTCTGCTTCTTCAATATCATTCCAGCTTTTTGCGGTTATCGTGTAACGGTTTTGTATCAGCTTCCAAAAAATTTCCGCTTCTTTGTCAGTCATGAGGGAAACGGCTCCGATGATACGTTCTTTGATTGCGTTCATTATAATCACACTCCTTTATAAATCTGGCCACGGCTGTCAATTTTTTCGATATAAAGAATGTTGCCCTGCTTATCGAAAATAATGCGGAAATCACCGACACGAAGCCGGTATCCGTTCCGTCCCTGTAAAGACTTCACATCACCGGCAGGCAGAAGGGAGATCGCATTTACAATACGTTTTCTCGTTACCATATCCTGCTTTTTCAAAAATTTAATTGCCTGCTTGGAGTATTGTACTTCCAAAAGACACCTCCATTAAAAATTCTCATCGTCCATAATATCCTCATCGTACTGGATGTCTTCCGGGGAAGCTCCCTCGATGGCGTGAGCGGCGTTTAGGATAAGGTGTTCCGGAGTGGTCTCCTGGATAGTGTCGGCTTTGGCCTGCTCCGCAGCCTGCCGGGCATGTTCCTCTGTAAGAACCATGTCAACCATCTTCTTGCCGTGCTGGTCGAGGGTACGGTATTTTTTGATGTGCTCATATTCAGACGATTTCAACTGATAGGAGCCGACTTTTTCCATATCATCCGTCGCACATAATAAGAAATCTACAGACACGTTAAAGAGTTCTGATATTCTCAAAAGAAATTTATGTCCTGGTTCTCTTACATTGGTCTCATAATTCCTTAATGTAGTTTCTGGTATACCAAGAACTTCCGCAAAAGCATTTCTTTTTAGGTATCCATTATCTTTTCTCAGTTGAGTTAGTCTTTCTCCGAAATTCATGTAATCACCTCTGCAATCCATTATAGGTAAAAAATTTCACACTGTCAACAATTAGTTGCTCAAAATGGGCAAGAAAATCAATAAAATGCTTGACAAATGCTCAAAGCGGATTTATCATATACCCATAAAAGCTCAAAACGAGCAGAAAGGAGATTAAAAATGCTCAGTAGCATAGAAGCGGAAAGGGCCAGGAATCGTCTTACGAAAGAGGAATTGTCCAGCAAACTAGGTATTTCTGTAAAGACATATTACAACTGGGTATATGAGGAGACGGATGTTCCGAGTTCTGCGCTAATAACAATGTCAAAGATGTTCGGTAAAGGAATAGACTATTTGCTTGAAGGGGCAAAGGGATATGGGGATTATGGTACTTAAGATTATTTCCGAACAAGAGAAAAGTCAACTAACCTGTTCGGCATGGAGTGAGAGGAGGTGAGGGAAATGAAGGAGATTAAAGATATGACAGAAGAGGATTTTGACGCTTTACTTAAGAACATCAGAGAAAAAGACGCAGAGGAGGCGGCACGAAAAAGAAGGGAGGAAAAAAGAAGCAGGCGGGAACAAAAAATTGTAGATATTTTAGAAGGACTCAGTGACAGTGAATTAAAAAGGGTTCATGACACTTTTAATTGCTGGGGGTGGAATAAAAAATTTGGAAAGAAACCTTTTATGTATAACAATTTGGTGCAATACAAAGTGCCACACAACTGGAAAAGGCGCTTGCACATGCTTTCTACAACGGGAAAATGCCTTTTTATGGCCGTGTGGCCTTTTACAAAAGAAGATTATATTAAGCCGATCATGACTCAGATCAATCTCTTAATGAGAGAGCGCAGACTCTATTAAGTCGGGGAGCAAAGCCTTTGAAATTTCGAGAACGGTATGTATAGAGCCGATACCGATTTTTGAAATTGCAGAGCATATTTTTTCCCAAACGGTTTTAGGGCGGATGGCTTCAAGAAATTGATGGCCATTATAGGTAATAGAGCAAACGACTGCTTCATCAAGGCAATCACTAGCGTAATTAAAAGCGGCGGTGATAAGACCGGCTTCTTCAGTCTTAAGTAAAGTGTATGCGACTTCTTCGAGGGAATAACGGCCTTCCAGCAGTTCATGAAGTTCGTACATATCTACAGTGATGAGTTCCAGATCGCCATCATTGTTCTCGATGAGAAGGTGTTCTTCCAGGCACAGAAGAGAGTCACGAATGCAGTTTAAGTTTAGTTTCATTATGTATTCCTTCCTTCTTTTCTACTCGGCTCCTGGCGGGGAGCCTGTGCAAAAAGTATAGCATGAAAGAGGGAAATGGGGAAGAGAGAGGAGGTGAGGAAGCAATGAGCAAAGAAGAACGGCTTGTACATCTGCAAGATTATTCAAATAAAAAAATTATGGAACTCTTTGCAGAGGGCATCCCGGAAAGCCTTAAGGCCACAAGCTTAATCTATAGAACCGGGATATCGTATGAAGAGACGGAAACCATTCTCGAATATACGATATCCCAGCTTAAAAAAAGCCAATTGACTTTACTCCCTAGAATAGGAGATGCCGTAACGGTCGGAATCTGCCGCCAGCTTTGATTCAAATATATCAAAAGAAGACAGGGCAGATAGCAGGTCTGTATATGCTCCATCTGGGAGTGGCTTTCCACAATTGGGACAGGATATCTCTTTGGGGTGCATGGAACCATCCTTTATTTCAAAGGTGGCCATACATGTACAGGTTATTTTTACTTTCATTAATGGGTTCTCCTTTATTAATATTTCAGCATGGCGGTGCTGATAAGGAAATTATACCAGATGGAGGAGAGAATCGGCAAGCCAAACGAATATTTTCTGGAATAGAGAGGAGGTGGCTGTAAGTGGCAGGAATGAGGGTTCCCCTGCCGGAGGCGGCGAAGCTGCTTGGGACGTCGCCCCAGGGTGTAAGGGAGCATATGAAGAGGGGCCTGTGGGACTTGGGCAGCGTGATCCCGCCGAAGAGGAAGGGCGGGCAGTGGCAGTACCACATTTACAAGCCAAAGCTGTACAGGTTCCTCGGAATAGAAGAGGAGGAGAGCGGATGAGGGATAGGGAGAAAAGGGCTGCGGCCAGCATCGAGAAGGCTTTCAAGGGCCTGATGGAGGTCCAGAGGAGGGAAAAAGAGGGCGGAGTGCCGGCCAATCAGCTGAACGCCACGAGGGACGCCATCGTGCTCCTGGTACGGGCCAGGGCTTTACTGGAAGAGAAAAGAGGAGGAAAATGCGGAAGAACCTAAAAGAAGCCCGCCGATCGGCGGGCATGACACAGAAAGAGGTGGCGGAATACCTGGGTATGACAGAAAGGGCTTATCAGAATATTGAATACGGAAAAGCACTTGGGAAAATCACTCACTGGGATGCATTAGAGGATTTGTTTGGGATTCCTCAGCGTCGGCTGAGAGCTCATGATGTTCACGATAAAGACTGCGCCCAACGAGATAGTCAATAGAGACCTCAAGTGCGTCGGCAAACTTGATAAGAACATCTATTTTGGGTTCGGTCTTTCCCTGTTCATACAGCTGGTATGCACGAAGAGTAATCCCGGCAAGGTCGGCCATATCTTTTTGATACATAGACCTTGCCATACGTTCATTGCGAAGTATTTTATAAAAATCACTCATAAACTCCTCCTAAGAGATTGACATACGAAAAAAATATTCGTACAATAAAGATACGAATAAAAAGTTCGTATGCAATAAAGATAAATACGGTAACACTTTATTCTACCATAAAAACAGGAGGAAAAGCCAATGTTATCAACAGAAACCGCCAAAATTAAGGAGCTGGAAAATGAAATTGCCGAATTGAAGGCGTATATATTCAAAATAAAGCCTTCCAGTGTATCCCCAGCAACCGCAATGAAAAATATCCGTCAGGAGTATAGAGACCAATACTTTGGCACATGGCAGGAAATACGAGACGGGGAAACTACATTTGGTCCGAACGGAAAAAGCTATTCGGATTATTCGGTAATTACAGACATTATCATGAAGTCAACTGGCTTACTGTTCAAATACTCATATGAAAAAGCAAACGGAAAGACTCAGCTTCAAAGTCTGGTAAATACACAGGAGGATATGGAATGTTATCGGGATATTTGCCAGATGGTGTGTAAAGACTTAAGGGAAAAGATTGATGTATATACAATGGAGGAGGACTAGAACCATGACGGAACAGGAAGTAGGCAGATACCTTGAGCTGGTAGACCGGCGCCTTGCGATCATCACGTCAGGCAAGGACTAGCAGCCGGAGTTGGCGGCGATTGACCGGGAGCTTGCGGGGCTGGAGCCCATGGTGGGGCAGGAGCGCGCAAAGTTTGAGGCAGAGAAGGAGGGGTAAGAGAAGCTTTTTTTTGAATACATTTATAGTCGGAAATGTCGATATCTGCGGTTCTTTGGGTTTGATGTGCCAAAGCGCCGTTGATATAATAAAGATGATGGCGGCAGTTGATGTGTTACATGAAGGAATTTTGTAGAGTGTAAAAATATCTTGTGTATATTATCCGCTGCGTAAACAACGGAATCCTTTGTAGCTCACCTACCGTCTGGCAGTTTTATCATCGGTGTAGTCGGACCAGCTTTTGTATAAGGATATGGCAATACTGACAAACGCAAAAAGCGTGCAGAAATCAATGCCGTAACAAGAAAATCCCATTGCTGAAACAGCTACCTCAATGATGACGTCCATGAAACAAACTCCTTTCGGAAGTAAGTCCGCCATCATCTTTTCTATCATACCAGACATGTTTCCGGCTATCAACCATGAGGCCGGATTTTTTTGTGCCTGGAAAAGAGAGGAGACAGAGGACAATGGGAAGAGGATTTCTAAAGGATCCGTATGAGAGGGCAAACCAAGAACTCTTTTCGGAGATCGCCAGGGGAATGCGCCTGAAAGGGAAGAAGGACCACGAGATCGGGAAGTATGCAGGCTTCTGTGAGTCCGCTTGGTATAAAAGGAGAACACATCCGGAGTATTTCACGCTGCCGCAGCTTCGGGCAATTTTCAAGCACCTGGGCACCAGCAACGAAGTGATCTTAAAAATTTTTGGGAGGGAGGTGAAGGAGTGAGAGAGATCAGAAACGAGTTTTATGAAAGGGCATTGCTGCTACAGACTGCCTATCTCATTTACGGCGCTCTTGGAATCGAGATCCCAATTGATGACGGGAAGGTCGATGGGGAGACGCTGGCGGAGAAATTAAAAAGAGCCCTGGCAGCGGGAACTACCTGATGGGCTCAGAAAAATACCGATAGAACCACTATATCATAATTCTTTAAGGAGGACAAGATGGAGATTACGATCACATGTAAGAGTTACGAGGAGCTGACGCAGTTTGCAGAAACACTGCTTGGCAGGAGCGGAGTGGCCAGGACGACTGCTCCCGTGCAGGGCGGGATACCCGCGATTCCTGTAGTACCGAATGTACCAGGCGCGCCTGTAGCACCGGCTGTTCCGACAACACCCGCGGCACCGGCTGCCCCTGTGGTTTCGCAGACGCCGCCTGCTTCTCCTGCACAGAATGCCGCAGTGCCGACATCCACGGCCAGTTATACCCAGGATGACCTGGCAAAAGCGGCCATCACCCTGATGGACTCCGGGAGGCAGGCAGAGCTGCAGAAGCTTCTGCAGAACTTCGGGGTGGCATCCCTGCCGGAGCTGCCCGCGGCGAGGTACGGGGAATTCGCTACAGTGCTCCGTACGATGGGGGCACCGATATGAGCGGCCATGCGGAGCGGGCCCATGCCCTGTTAAGCGCTTCCAGTGCTCACCGGTGGCTGGCCTGCACGCCCAGCGCCAGGCTGGAAGAGCAGTTTCCGGATACTACCTCCGAGGCGGCGGAAGAGGGGACCCTGGCCCATAAGCTGGCGGAACTTAAGCTGCGGCATCATTTTTTTACAACAGATTTTGGACGGACGAAGTTCACCAGAGCCACTAATAAATTAAAAAAGCAGCCTCTGTGGAAGGACGAGATGGATGGATACACAGAGGAATATCTGGATTATGTGAGGTCTGCAGCCCTCGCGTATCCGTCGGAACCTCACTTGGACATTGAGAGGCGGTGGGAACTCGCCGCATATGTCCCGGAAGGATTTGGGACGGCAGACAGTACCCTGATTGGCGGGGGACGGCTTCACGTGATCGACTTCAAATATGGAAAAGGCGTGCCGGTATCCGCAGAGAAAAACCCCCAGCTCATGCTTTATGCTTTGGGAGCTTATGAGACGTATAAGATTCTTTATCCGGTCGACTCCGTGCGCCTAAGCATCGTACAGCCGAGGCTGTCGGATGGGACGTCTGACTGGGCCCTCACGTTGGACGAGCTCCTGGAGTTCGGAACCTATGCGAAAGAGCGTGCGGCCCTTGCTATAAAAGGGGAAGGAGAATTCGTTCCCAGTGCGGAAACCTGCCGGTTCTGCCGGGCGAAAGCCCACTGCCGGGCGCGGGCTGACTGGAACGTCCGCCTCGCCTTCCAGGTGGGGAAGAAGCCCCCGCTCATCAGCAATGCGGAGATGGGGGAGTACCTCAGGCAGGGGGAGGACGTGGCGAAATGGCTCTCGGACCTGAAAGACCTGGCACTTTCAGAGTGCCTGGCCGGACGGGAGGTGCCCGGCTGGAAGGCTGTGGCTGGACGGAGCCAGAGGGCTTTCACCGACATGGACGCGGCTTTTGAAACCCTTAAGAAGGGCGGGATTGCGGAAGAGATCCTCTGGGAACGAAAGCCCCTCACCCTGGCCCAGGTGGAGAAGGCAGTCGGGAAGAAGCCCTTTGCCGAGATAGTGGGGCCTATGGTTGTGAAGCAGCCAGGGAAGCCGGTACTGGTACCGGAATCGGACAAACGGGAGGCGATCACCGGAAAGGCGTCCGCGGAAGAAGCGTTTTTTGGAATTATTAAGAATAACGATATTAATAGTGATGTTAACCGTTCTGTTGACAAGGAGGACAAGAAATGTTTGGAGAAGCGACAAACGTGACGACAGGGGAAGTGAGGCTATCATATGTACATCTTTTTAAGCCTTATGCGGCGGTACCTGGACAGGAGGAAAAATACTCTGTGACGGTGCTGGTGCCGAAGACAGATGCGGCTACGAAGGCCCGGATTGATGCGGCCATTGAGGCGGCAAAGCAGAAAGGAATTATAGGCAAGTGGAATGGGCTGTGCCCGCCGATCGTTCCAGTTCCGGTCTACGACGGGGACGGGGTGAGGCCCTCGGACGGGCTGCCCTTCGGACCGGAGTGCAAAGGACACTGGGTCTTCACGGCCAGCGCAAGGATTGATTATCCGCCAGAGGTGGTAGACGCGCAGGGAAGCCCCATTATCAACCAGTCGGAAATTTACAGTGGCATCTATGCATATGTGAATGTAGAGTTTTTCCCCTATCTGTTCGGAGGGGCGAAGAAGGGAGTCGGCTGCGGCCTTGGGCCGGTGATGAAACGCCGGGACGGTGAGCCCCTCGGAGGGAGCGCCCCGACTGCTGCGCAGGCGTTTGGCACGCCGGTACCGGAGGGGGTCAATCCGATCACAGGGATCCCTTTTTAACGAGGAGCCCGCGGGTATTACCGGAACAGGAGGAAAGAAGCCATGACCCATCATTTGTCCATTGACATCGAGACCCGGTCCGACATCGAAATCGGGAAGGCCGGGGCCTACCGCTATGCTCAGTCATCAGAATTCGGTATCCTGCTCTTCGCCTACCAATGGAACGGCGGGGAGGTAGAGATTGTCGATCTGGCATGCGGGGAGGCGATCCCTGCAGCTCTCCGGGACACACTCCGAGACCCAGCTGTGGTGAAGCACGCCTACAACGCGGCTTTCGAGTGGTGCTGCCTGAACCGGGCGGGGTACGAGACCCCTGTGGGGCAGTGGCGCTGCACCATGGCCCACGGCCTTTACTGCGGTTATCCGGCCGGACTGGAGGCCGCCGGCCAGGCGGTGGGGCTCCCGCAGGGCGCCAGGAAGCTTTCCGTCGGGAAGGCACTCATCCGGTACTTCTGCATGCCCTGTACGCCCACCAAGACTAACGGAGGGCGGAGGTGGAACCTGCCAAAGCATGCGCCGGAAAAGTGGGCGCTATTTAAGGAATACTGTAAGCAGGACGTCGTGGCCGAGCACGGGATCCTCAAGCGCCTGGAGCGGTTCCCCATGCCGGAGGAAGAAGAACTCCTCTGGCAGATGGATGTGCGGATGAACGTCCGCGGAGTTCGGGTGGACCGGGAACTGATTGATGGGGCCCTTGCCATCGACGCCGTCAGCCGGGGGGAGCTCCTGGAGGAAGCGGCGCGGCTGACGGGCCTCGCCAACCCCAACAGTGGGACGCAGCTTCTCCCCTGGCTGAACCAAAGAGGCGCGCAGATGGACAACCTGCGGAAGGAGACCGTGGAGGACGTCCTGGCGCGGGAGGATCTGGAGCCGGCTGTCCGGCGGGCGCTGGAGCTCAGAAAACAGCTGGGGAAGACCTCCGTCACAAAGTACGCTGCCATGGAGGCGGCCAGGGATCCGGAGGACCGGGTGCACGGGCTGATCCAGTATTACGGGGCAAACCGCACGGGGCGCTGGGCCGGAAGGCTGGTCCAGATCCACAACCTCCCGAGGAACCACCTGGGGACCTTGGATGAAGCCAGACATCTGGTGAAGAGGAAGGACTATGCCGGGATCCGGCTGGTCTACGGGAACGTGTCGGACACCCTCTCCCAGCTGATCCGGACGGCCTTCATCCCGTCGGAAGGCCGGAAGTTCGTGGTGGCGGATTTCTCGGCCATTGAGGCACGGGTGATCGCCTGGCTGGCCGGGGAGCAGTGGGTGAACGAGGTGTTCGCCACCCATGGGAAGACCTACGAGGCTACGGCAGCCCAGATGTTCCACGTGCCGGTGGAGCGGATCGTGAAAGGAAACCTGGAGTACGAGCTCCGGCAGAAGGGCAAGGTGGCTACGCTGGCCCTGGGCTACCAGGGCGGGCCGAATGCACTTATCGCCATGGGGGCCCTGTCCATGGGGCTTTCCGAGGAGGAACTCCCGGATATCGTGCAGCGGTGGCGGTCGGCTAACCCACGGATTCGAGACCTGTGGTATGCAGCCGAGGAAGCGGCCGTAAGGGCCGTACAGACGGCGGTACCCCAGGCGATCCGGGGCCTTGTGTTCGCCCTGGAAGGGGACCTGGCCTATGGCCAATCCTTCCTCACGGTGCGGCTGCCTTCCGGCCGGAAGCTTTTCTATCCGAGGCCTTTCCTCGCGGAAAACCAGTTCGGGCGGCAGGCCCTTCACTACCATGCGGTCGGCCAGCAGACGAAGAAGTGGGAGGTGGTTTCCACCTACGGCGGAAAGCTGGTGGAGAACCTCGTGCAAGCTATCGCCAGGGACTGCCTGGCAGATGTCCTGAAGAGGGCCGAACGGGCGGGCCACCAGGTGGTGTTCCACGTCCACGACGAGGTCATCATCGACGCGCCGCTGGAGCTCACGGTGGAGGAGGTCTGTGCCCTCATGGCTGAGCCGATCCCCTGGGCCCCTGGACTTATCTTAAAAGGGGCGGGTTTTGAGGGCCCGTATTATAAAAAGGATTAGAGAGGAGGATGGCGGACGTGCAGAACAACAGGCTGCTGCGGATCAGCACGGCTGGGAGCCGGAAAGCCGTCCACTGGCCGGAGAGCACCATTCTCTGGTCAGAGTTTGTGGAGAAGCTGCGGACGCCGGTGCGGGGGACAGAAACGTTAGAAGAATATTTAAAACTGCCGAAGCCGAGACAGGATGAGTTAAAGGATGTTGGCGGGTTCGTTGGCGGCACCTTCTTCCACGGCCGGCGGAAGGCGGCCTATGTATCCGGACGGGATCTGATTACCCTGGACCTGGACACGATCCACGCCGGGCAGACGGAGGATATTTTAAAACGGGTGTCGGGCCTTGGCTGTGCGGCTATGGTTTACAGTACCAGGAAACATGCGGGCTATGCGCCCAGACTCCGGGTGGTGGTGCCACTGGACCGTACAGCGGCTGCGGACGAATATGAGCCGGCGGCCAGGAAGCTGGCGTCCTTTCTTGGAATGGAATTTTGTGACCCCACCACGTTTGAGGCGTCCAGACTGATGTACTGGGCGAGCTGCTGTGCGGACGGGCAGTATGTATACGAGGTATGGGATGGGGGCTTTTGCAGCGTGGACGGGCTCCTGGGGCTCTACGGGGACTGGCGGGACATCTGGCAGTGGCCGAGGACACCAGGCGAGAACGCTGTGGAGCGGAGGCGTCTGACAAAGCAGGAGGACCCGAGGAAAAAGCAGAACACTGTCGGCGCTTTCTGCCGAACCTACAGCATCACCCAGGCCATGGAGCGGTTCCTGCCGGGAATCTACGAGCCCACGGCCATGGACGGCCGGTACACGTACCTGGGGGGGTCCACCACGGGCGGGGCCGTGGTCTACGACGGGGACCTGTTCCTCTATTCCCACCATGCGACGGATCCTTGCAGCGGGCTCCTGGTGAACGCCTTTGACCTGGTTCGGCTCCATAAGTTCGGGGATCTGGACCTGGAGGCGAAGGAGGGGACGCCGCCGGGCCGGATGCCGTCCTACACAGCCATGAGCCGTCTGGCGGCCGAGGATCCAGAGGCAGCAGCCCGGATGACCAGGGAACGCCTGGAAGCGGCGAGAGCGGCCTTCCAGGCCCCCGTAGCGGGAAATCCCGCCACGGAGACGGAAGCGGAAGATATGGACTGGGTCGGCCAGCTATCCCGTGACGGAAACGGGAGGATCCAGAAGACGATTAACAATGCCGTGATCGTGCTGGAGAACGACACCCTGCTGAAGGGGAAGATCGCCATGGATGACTTCGCCAGCTGCGGGGTGGTCCTGGGACGGGTACCCTGGAATGTTCAGGAAGGGAGACGTCGGTGGGAGGATGTAGACGATTCCAGTTATTATCAATACATGGAGCTCTTTTATGGTATCACCGGCCGTGAGAAGCTGGACAACGCCCTCCTGATTGTCAGCAGCCGGAACCGGATCAATGATGTGGAGCGGTACTTAAAAGGACTCTCCTGGGACGGGACACACCGGGTGGACACCCTGCTTCAGGAATATCTCGGGGCGGAGGACAATGCCTATGTGCGGGCTGTCATGCGGAAATCCCTATGCGCTGCGGTAGCGCGGGCAGTGGCTTCCGGAAGCGGCGTCAAATATGATTACATGCCAATCCTTGCAGGGCCGCAGGGGATCGGGAAGAGTACGTTTCTCGCTGTCCTGGGAAAAGACTGGTTTTCCGATTCCCTGGTCACTTTTGAAGGGAAGGACGCCGCAGAGCTGATTCAGGGAACCTGGATTAACGAGGTCGGGGAACTGACGGCCATGACGAGGCAGGAGACTAATACGGTCAAACAGTTTTTAGGCAAGAAAGATGATATTTATCGGGCGGCATATGGAAAACGCGCGCAGAGGTATATCCGCAGGTGTGTGTTCTTCGGGACCAGCAATGAACACGAATTCTTAAAAGATGCGACCGGGGAACGGCGGTTCTGGCCGGTAGACGTCGGCGTACGCCCGGCGCGGAAGTCTGTGTGGAAAGAGCTGCCGGAAGAGGTGGATCAGGTATGGGCGGAGGTTTATCTGTATTGGAGCCTTGGAGAATCCTTGTATATGCCGAAGGAGCTGGAGGCCCTGGCGGCGGAAGCGCAGGAACAGCATAAAGAGGGCTCAGTAAAGGAAGGGCTTGTCAGGGACTTTCTGGAGAAACAAGTGCCGAAAGACTGGGAGTCCATGGATATCCAGAAGCGGAGAATGTACTGGAATGGAAACCTGAAACTCTCGGATGAGGAGGTGGCCCCCCGGGAAAAGGTGTGCGCGGCGGAAATTTGGGTGGAATGTCTGAGAAGCGATCTGAAGTACATGACCCGGAAGGACAGCCTGGAGATCAATGGGATCCTGTCAGGGACCAAAGGCTGGGCGCGCAATAAATCTAAACGTAGGTACGGTCCATACGGGATCCTGGCCGGATTTGAACGTAGCCGAACATAGAACTTTGCCAAAGGTAACGGAAATTTGGCTGGTTTCCAATGTTACCACACAGTTGACATGAAAAAGCAACGGAAAAATCAAGGAAATACAAGGCTCTATACTATGAGTTACTTATGTTGCCATAACTACTATAAAAAGAAAAAATAAAGAAAAATAAGAAAAATAGAAATCCTTAAAAACCTTAATTTGAGGGTGCTATATACGCGTGTACGCGCGAGGAACGGCAGCCGGGAGGCAGAAGGAGAGAAAATGAGGGAGAGAGACATTGAGCGAATCCTCGTGGATGAGGTGAAGAAGCTGGGCGGGCTCGCCTACAAATGGGTGAGCCCGGGGAATGACGGGGTCCCCGACCGGATCGTAATCTTTCGGGGGAAACCTCCGGTGTTCGTGGAGCTGAAGTCCGAGGCCGGGCGGGTGACCAGCCTACAGGGAGCGCAGATCGCCAGGTTGACAGAGCTTGGGCAGACTGTCCGGATCGTGAGGGGGATTGACGGGCTCAGCCAGTTCTTCCAGGACCTGGGCCGGACATTTCAGGATCCCCGCTTTGAAGAAACCAGCAGGGCGCTGGATTGCAGGTTCGACCTGTGAGCCGGCGGAAAGGGAGAGGAGGTGAAAGCTGTATGATATTCAAGCCGCATGCCTATCAGGAGCACTGCATCAACAGGATACTGGAGACGAAAAAACTGGGGCTTTTTCTTGATATGGGTCTCGGCAAGACAGTTACGACGCTGACGGCCATCCGGGAACTAAAGTATGACCGATTCGAGGTTCGGAGAGTCCTGGTGATCGCACCGAAGAAAGTGGCGGAAGGCACCTGGATGCGGGAGAAGGATAAATGGGACCATACCAGGCTCCTTAGGGTCTCCCCGGTGCTGGGGAGCCAGGCGAAGCGGATCCGGGCCCTGAACACGCCGGCGGACATCTACGTGACCAACCGGGAGAACGTGGTGTGGCTGACGGATTACTACCGGAACGGGTGGCCCTTCGACATGGTGGTCATCGACGAGTCCAGCAGCTTCAAGAGCCACAACGCGAAGCGGTTCAAAGCCCTGGCGGCCATGGGGCCGCACATCGACCGGCTGGTGGAGCTGACCGGGACGCCATCCCCCAACGGCCTCGACGATCTCTGGTCCCAGGTTTACCTTCTGGACGGGGGTGAGCGCCTGGGGAGGAGATACACCCACTTCCGGGAGAGGTACTTCCAGCCCGGAAAACGCGGGGCAGATGGGATGGTCTACAGCTATGAGGCCAAACCCGGGACGGAAGAAGCCATCCTGGAACAGATCGCCGACATCTGTGTCAGCATGAAGGCGGAGGATTATCTGCAGTTCCCGGACCTCACAAGCCATGAGGTACCTGTGGAGCTGGATACAAAGTCACGGGCCGCTTACCGGGAGTTGGAGCGGAAGATGGTGCTGGAGCTGCCGGAGGAGGAAAAAGAGATCGACGTGGCCAGCGCGGCAGCCCTGAGCAACAAGCTCCTTCAGCTGGCAAACGGAGCCCTGTATGATGAGGACCGGAAGGTCCACGAGATCCACGGCTGCAAGCTGGAAGCCTTCCTGGAGCTTACAGAATCCCTGGCGGGGAAGCCGGTTTTGGTGTTTTACAACTTCCGACATGACAGAGACCGGATCCTTGTGGCACTTTCTGGTCGGAAGTTGCGAGTGCGGGAGCTTAAGGGGCCGCAGGACGAGGATGACTGGAATGCCGGCCGGATTGACGTCCTTCTGGCCCATCCGGCCAGCTGTGCTTATGGGCTGAACCTGCAGCAGGGCGGGAACCACGTTGTCTGGTTTGGACTCACCTGGAACTATGAGCTGTACACCCAGGCCAATAAGCGGCTCCACCGGCAGGGGCAGACGGAGAAAGTCATCATCCACCACCTGGTCTGCGCCGGCACCCGGGATGAGGATGTGATGGCGGCCCTAACCCGGAAGGAACATGCGCAGGAATGGGTGATGCAGAGTTTAAAGGCAAGGATCCGGATGATCCGGGAGGAGGGATAGAGATGGATATGGCTGAAGCTGATCCGGGCAGCCGGAGAGCAGACAGGAAGGATTGACGGGAGAAAACGGCTTGTCTGTAAAGTACGCTGCCAGGGCTGCGGGAAAGAGATCCGGTCGAATGACGATCTGGCTGGCGTGGAATACGTGAAGACCAAAAGAGGGGCTGATATTTTCTTCCGCACGGACTGCATGAACTAGGTGTGGAAACGGAAGATTGTGTAGGAGGAGCGGAAAATGAGAGATTCAGAAAAAGTGAAGGTGACCATAGAAGTATTCCTGGAAATTCGGGATTCAGAAGCGTTCGGTGGAGCAGGGAGCACCGGCTATACAGGCAGCAGGTTGAGCGGCAATGATAAAATGCTCACAATGGACCTTGAGGACTATCTGCAGGCGGTGAAAAAAGATTTCGCAAACATGTTTCAGGTTTCTCCCGAGTGCGTCAGGCTGATCACTGAGGGGGAATATGAGCTGTGTACCAGCGAAGAAGATGGTTGGGGGGGGGAGGAAACTTATGTACCGGGAAATGAAAGTTGAGGAGGCCCTGGAAGAGTATCTCAAGGGCAGGAATGTCGTGCTTATGGACATCATCCAGATGCCGGATGAAGCCGTCCAATACCAGGGCACGGAGTTGAAGGATGTGTTCGAGGGCTCGGTGCTCCTGGTGGATCTTCCGGACGGGCATGATAAGGAGAAGACGAGTCTTCCCGTGAAAGGATCACCCCCCAGTACGGGAAAGAAGAAATGGTTTCTGAACGCGACGGACAAGGAACTTGTCAGGGAAAGGTATCTTGCGGGAATGGAGATGGAGGACATCTCAAAGAAATTGAATCTCAGCCTTACGTCCATCAGCAGGTATGTTGACGAGGAGGTAAGTGACAAGAACATACAAGGATATACTCATTTCTCAATCCTTCTGAATGCAGACATGTGACCATCTGCCTA
>JAAWBT010000098.1 GCA_022792835.1 Lachnospiraceae bacterium
ACGATAATTTTCATTATGCCGGAACTAATCCGTTAGCCATATAAACGTGCGGATTTAAAACCCTCTCTGATTGACTTGGACGAGATTCATAGCTCTACAGGGCGCAAGTTTAAATACAGCGTGAACGACTGAGCGAGAGGGGCTTGGTTACAGTTTTACAGGTATGCGACAGTCTAGCGCACGATATGAAATATGAATGATACATATTGTGTGAGGCGCAGAAGAACCTCTTCCATCGGGCGGAAGTTGCCTACTCGGCAGTATTAATTTATCTGAATTTGTAACAAAAAACAGAACTTTTGATTTTGATGATTTTCAAAACACTGTACATATTGCAGTCAAAGCATTAAATGATGTATTAGATGAAGGATTACCATTACATCCATTACAAGAACAAAGGGATTCCGTTAAGGATTGGAGACAAATTGGATTAGGAATCTTTGGATTGGCAGATATGTTGATTAAAATGGGAATCAGATATGGAAGCAAAGAATCTATTGAACTTTGTGATATGATTGGCAGAAAAATGGCTTATCAGGCAATCGAATCATCAAGTTTACTGGCCGAAGAATATGGTTCATATCTTAAATATGATATGAATGCAGTATCTCGATCAGCATATTGGAGTAAACATACAAATCAATTAAATAGAGATAGAATATTTTACAATGGTTTAAGAAATTCGCAACTTCTTACAATCGCTCCAACTGGAAGCTTATCATCAATGCTTGGTGTATCTGGTGGGATTGAACCTATTTATGCAAATTACTATGAAAGAAAAACTGAATCTCTTCATGGACATGATGAATACTATAAAGTTTATACACCAATTGTAAAGAAATATATGGAAACTTATGGATTAAATGATGATTCTAAGCTTCCAGAGTATTTTACAACGGCACAAAAACTAGATTATAAAGAGCGTATTGACATACAAGCAATTTGGCAGGAACATATTGATGCCTCCATCAGTTCTACAGTTAATGTTCCGAATGATTTTACGATTGAAGATGTAGAAAAACTATATCTTTATGCCTGGGAAAAGGGACTTAAAGGAGTCACTATTTTTAGAGATGGATGTGCAAGAACTGGAATTCTTTCTGCAGATACAAAGAAAGATACAAAAGACGTACAAGATTTAGAACCATATTCGGTTGACAATCTTCCAAGAGGAACAGTGATCAAAGCAGATGATAATTGTGTTGGAAGAAAAAGGACTTTACACACAGGATGTGGCACATTACATTGCGAAGCTTTTTTTGATCCTGATACTGGAGATTTGTTAGAAACATATTTTAGCAAGGGTAGTTCAGGCGGATGTAACCAGTTTATGATTGGACTTTCTCGAATGATTTCCTTGTCATCAAGAGGAGGCATTGATATTTATTCCATTGTAGATCAATTAAAATCTGCTGGCACATGCCCTTCATATGCTGTTAGAAAAGCAACAAAACATGATACATCTGTTGGAAGTAGTTGTCCTGTTGCAATTGGCAATGCATTGATTGATATGTATAAAGAAGTTATGAGCGATATTTGTGTAGACGAAGAAGATGAAAAAAAAGTTGAAGAAAAAAAAGAAATAGAAAATGTAAGAGATAAGAACAGGTCAACAAAATGCCCAGAGTGTGGGTATGAGTTATTCTTCGAAGGGGGGTGTAATACATGTAAAAATTGTGGATGGAGTAAATGTGACTAATCATTTATAACATTAAAAGGTTCTATTCTTAATCATTTTATTAAGAATGGAACCTATAATTTACCATACAAAGGAGGAATAGCGTTATTTATCATAAAATTAAAATATATAGAAAGGTAATGATCATCGTATTAATGATGTTAATATCTTTCATTGCACTAAGTATTTACATTAATGCAATTTATAAAAATAAAGACTTAAATATTGAGAAGAAATCTATATTTCACGTAAACTTTAATATCAATCAACAATACGATGAAAAGAAATTAGATTGTACAATATATAAGCAACCAATGTGTAAATTAAATCAAACAGAAAATGATAAATCAAACAATGAGGAGTCTATAGTATATGAAACAGTATATGCAACTCAAAATGTAAATATAAGAATAGAAGACAGCATTGAATCAGAAAGTTTAGGGATATTACTAGGTGGAGAATCAGTAAAAGAAATTGAAAAATATGATAATGGATGGTCAAAAATTCTATGGAACAAACAAATATGCTATATAAAAACAGAATATTTAACAAATATAAGATATAATTATGACTTTGAAATTAAAAATGCGTATTCATATCTTGGAGAATTCAAAATTACTGCTTATTGTGATGGAACATGTTGTAATGGAAAATGGGCTGGGACGACAAGTATCGGAGTGAAACCATCTGAAGGGAAAACTATTGCAGTTGCTCCTTGGATCATTCCATATAGAACTGAAGTATATATTGAAGGAGTAGGTACTAGAATCGCTCAGGATACAGGTGGGTTTGCAAATCGGAATGATCACCAGATTGATTTATTTTTTTATGATCATGAAGATACAAAAATATGGGGTGTCCAATATAGAAAGGTGTGGATTAAAAAGTGATTATTCAAGAACAGTATAAATTCAGTAACTTAGATGAAATGACTGAATTTTGCAAGTACATAAATTTAATCAATCAAGTAGATATAACTGCTATGGTTGGTAAAAATCAAGAAGTGGACGCAAAAAGTTTTGTTGGATTACTAGCATTGGGACTTAGTAATGTAATAACATTTCATATAACCGGAATAGAAAATAATGTTAGTAAAGTAAAGAAATGGTTTGAAATACATATGGAGGATGTCAAATGAGTAAATGTTATGGATTTTATTATAACCATTGTGGGAAAAAAGTTGATTTTAAAAAAGGATTATTATTGTACTGGGGGAGTGAAACTAATCACAATGGATATTTAAATACAGTTGCAATCATTAAATTAGAAGATGGAACGGTTATAACTGCTATGCCAAGAAATATTAAATTTTATACTTAAAAAAGGAGAAAAATGAAAATTACAAATATTGCAGATATTAATGGTTTTTTTGAACAGGTAAAAAAATGTAGAGGTAATGTGTATTTACATACAAATGAAGGAGATAAGTTAAATTTAAAATCAAAATTGACTCAGTATGTGGCATTTTCTTCTTTATTTAATGAATGTAAAATTAAAGATATGAATTTATCGTTTGAATATCACGAAGATATTAAAAGTATGTTACATTATTTAATGGAAAGAAAGGGTGATTAATAAATAATGCCAAGAGGAAGAAAGAAGAAGAGTGAGGAAACAGATCTTCCAATTATAGAGACAAATAATGAGATTGGGTCAATACCATTTTTTGTACTAGAACAAAATAAGTATGGAGTATATACAGATAAAATTTCATATTCACTTGTTCGTAGAAAAAAATCATCCAAGACTGTTAAAAATGAGGAAGGTATTGATGATCATTTAGAAACATATTACACATGGGAACCGTTTAAATGGACAAGAACTTTTAAAGATATTATCGAAACTTATATCGAACATAGAGAAAAAGAATTAGATTCAACTTTAACAAAAGAATATAGTTTTGATAAAATAAAGAATAATAGAGATAAAATTTTATCTATGTTGCAAAAATCATTTAGTGTAACTGGTAGTAATAAAGAAGTGTTTGAGTTCAGTGAATTATTGGAACATAAAGATAGAATATTAAGAGATTTAGATGAAATTAAGGAAAATAAAAATAAAATTGAAAATATTATTAATGAAATTGAGGACATGCTTAAATCCAAAAAGAAATTAATTGATGTTTCTAAAATTGTAAGTAAGAAGGAAAATAAAGGAGAATGATTTATGCCTTATTCAAACAGCTATACAAAAAATGTAGATGACACTAATTGTAATCGTATTGCAGAATTTCAAAAAGTATCTTTTGCAGAATTTCAAAGAGCTATTATTGATATTTTAGGACAAGTCTATCAAGATAAAGATAATCTAATCAAAGATATGTATGAAAGAGTATCTATTCCTAGTAGAGCAACAAAGGGTTCTGCTGGATATGACTTTATAACACCATTTGGTATTAATCTATATCCAGGAGAAACTATTAAAATTCCAACAGGTATTAAAGTTAAAATTGATGACGGATGGGTGCTACAGATTTATCCAAGAAGTAGTCTTGGTTTTAAATATCGTACACAATTAGATAACACAGTTGGAATTATTGATAGTGATTATTATAATTCTGATAATGAGGGACATATTTTTATTAAACTAACAAATGACAGTAAAGAAGAAAAAACAATTAATATTAGTGCTGGTCAAAAAATTGTTCAGGGAATTTTTTACAAGTATGGAATTACATATAATGATGATAATACAAAATTGCGTCATGGTGGTATTGGGAGTACTGGAGAATAGAATAAATATAATTATTAAGGGGCTGTTAGTTTTACACAGCCCTTAATTTAAAAAGGATGTGAACAAGTTATAGAGATAAATGATGTATTGAAATATGCATTAGAAAATGATATGATTGATATATCATACGTGCAAGAAAAAATTGAAATGAGTAAGAGAAGTGAATTGTTAGCAGAACATCCATATAAAATATGGGAAGGGAAAGACGGAAAATGGTACACATATCTTCCAGATGAAACAAGGGGGCGAATATTAAAGAAAAGAAGTACAAAAAAAGATATTGAAAACTTAGTCGTGCAACATTGGAAAAACGAGAAAGAAAATCCCCAAATTAAAGAAATTTATGAGGAATGGACACAGGATAAACTAAATAGAGAGGAGATCAGTTATGCGACAAAGAACCGCTATGATCGACAATTCAATGAGAGTATGATTGAATTTGGGAAATTAAGAATTAAACAAGTTCAACCACACGAAATTGAAGATTTTATTCTTGATTCTATTCATAAACATTCTTTGACTCAAAAAGGATATAGCAACCTTCGAACATTAATCTATGGAATTTTTAAAAGAGCTAAAAAAAGAGGATTTATTTCATACAGTATAACGGAATTGATTGACGATATGGAAATTCCTAGAAAGTTATTCAGAAAACACCAGAAAAGTGATGACGAACTTGTGTTTATGCAAGATGAACGTCCAAAGGTTATTAATTACTTAATGTCAAAACGTGACATTATTAATCTTGGCATTTTACTTTTGTTTAAAACTGGTTTGCGTCCAGGGGAACTTACTGCTTTAAAATGGGAAGATATCAATCAAAACATCATCCATGTCTGCCGTACAGAAATTCGTTATCGTATTGATAATAAAGATATCTATGAAGTTAGAAACTTTCCTAAAACTGAAGCAGGAATCCGTGATGTAATTATTCCAATTAATTCTGTATGGATTTTGAAAGAAATAAGATTATTAAACCCATTTGGGCAATACATGTTTGAAGAGAAAGGAAAACGCATTAGAACATACCGATTCAGTCAAAGGATGGAAACAGTATGCAAGCATACTGGTGTTACATTAAAATCATTAAATAAGATTAGGAAAACATATAGTTCTATACTGATAGATGAAAAAGTCAGTGAATCTATTATCATTTCTCAAATGGGACACACAAAGATAGATACGACAAAAAATTTTTATTATAAGAATAGGAAAAACATTGCACAAAAGGCAGATGTTATCAACAGGGTCGAAGGGCTTTAATCAAAAAAGCAACCAAACATTACTCGAACGTATGTCTGATTACCTTTTTGATTACCTAAGATATTAAGAATGCCTGAAAACCCTTATAAATCAAGCATTTTTAAGTGGACCTGAGGGGAATCGAACCCCTGTCCGAAAGCCCTTCCATTCAGGTTTCTCCCATCGCAGTCTTTTCTTTTTGATTCCCCCATGAGAACGCCAAAAGACAGGCTTCCCCACTCGGTAGCTTCATGATTCTTCCACCTCC
>JAAWBT010000087.1 GCA_022792835.1 Lachnospiraceae bacterium
ACGAGACCGGCGAGGGCCTTGAGAAGAAGAGCGAGACCTTCGCCGAGGAAGTGGCGAAGCTGATGGGACTGTAACACCAATTTCAGAAACGTAACAAAGACGCTGGAAACCCGCAGGTTTCCAGCGTTTTTTGCGTTTTGGGCTGTTATTTTCAGATGAATGGAATTGGGGATTTTCATGGAAAAATTGGTAAAAAGCTGGTAGAGAAATTGGTAAAAACAGTTTACCAACTTTTGGATGCGAAGTTTGCAGGGTTTTTATACTTTTCAGTAATTTTTAATCAATCTGCGGATGGGATATGCAACGCTGCCCTTTCTGACCAGTTTAACGCTGTCCGTAACAATCTTTGTTTTACGTAAGAATCGAAAAAGGATGACTGTAGATGAAAATTCTTCTGTGCCCGGCCCTGAATGCAAAACAGAAACACGGATATAAAATCCGACAATTCAACATAAAAACGGAAATTTCTTGTGCATAGAGGCAAAATAGTTTATACTATATTCTACAAAATGTTTTTCATGATAGAAAGGTATAAAATATGAGAGATAAAATGAAAATGATTTTAATGATTCCGGCAATCTGCCTCATGCTGGTCCTACGGCTGGAAGCATTATCCGCATCCAGTGGTTCTGTCTTTGTTCAGGGACTTGATATTCTGTCTGCAGTAAATCATACAGTTCCATGCGGGTCTGGCACTGCGGCCTATGATCCCGATACAAAGACACTGACACTTGATAACGCTTTCATCACTGGAAATTCCGGCAGTTATTATGGACTCGAAATTCATGAAACAGGCGTGACCATTGAGGTAATTGGGGAGAATACGATCAATGCACATTACGGCATCTGGAGCGAATATCCATTGACGATCAGGGGAACGGAGAATGGCAGCAGGCTTTTGATCAATACCATTCCCTCTCCTTCTCTTCCCCAATTTGCCTGCGCGGGAATCCATGTGCGAAACGGGGGGCTGACTGTCGAAGATATTGAACTGCAATTAATGAGCGGTAAAATGAGTGATGCCAGTGCATATGGGATCGACGCCTGGGGCGGCGACAATGTAATCAACAATGCAAAGATAAAAATTACTATGAATCCGCTCGCAGATCCCGATATGCAGTGTATCGGAATCAATATACCAGGGGCAGATTCCCTCATGGTAACCAATAATTCCAGCATCACCATGGAATCACTGGATACAGGAATTGCCTTTTCAGGAAATCTGAATATCTCCGGCAGCAGTCTTACAATCAAGGAGTCTGCCAGACATGCCGTTATCGCCGGTAAGACAGAGATATCAGACGGATCCGTACTGGATATTACCGCACAAGACGGACCGGCTCTTTCAGCGGCCGGAAACAAGGTTATTATCTCTGGTTCTTCTGTCAATCTGGAATCAACAGGGACAAACGGCATCTTTTGTCAGGACCTTGAGATCAGAGATTCCTCAAGGTTGACGGCAAAAGGCTATTGGCCTGCTTTATTCGTAGATAACACCACTGTCATTCAAGACTCCTCCGTGGATACGGTGACGGAAAATGACTTCGGCTTCTATTGCAAAGGCTCAATGAATATTTCAGGTTCTAAAGTCAACTCAGCTTCGAACCTGAACCAAAGCGGAATTCGCGTCTTAGGTGATCTTACAATACAGGATTCCGATATTATCTCTTCCGGCAATGCTGACAATGACAGTATCTCTGCCAAAGGCAGCATCTCCATCACCGGTGGTACGACAGAGATTGGAGACGGGAACATTTTTGCTGAAAAGGATATCTATATCGGAGGGATCATCTCTTCAAACGGTGTACCGTCGTATGATAAGATAGCCAATGACAGCGGGGAAGTCTCTTACTTAGAGGCAGATTACAGTGCGGTAGACGATTCACTCAAGAAGGCAGAAGCGCTTAACCGGGAAGACTATATTAATTTTGAGATTGTAGATGACGCTGTGAAAACGATTGTCAGACGAAAGCCTTTCTGGGAACAGGAGCTTGTAGACGGATATGCAGCCGCAATTGAAGAGGCCCTGGCCGCCTTGATTCCGGCTTCTCCTGTCGAACAGATTACATATGAGATCATCGAAGGCGCAGGCCAGACGATCACAAAAGGGGAAGATGACAGCGTCACAATAAAGTCCAATGGGGATTTTGACAAGTTTGTAAGCATATCGCTCAATAACAAAGAAGTTGCCAAAGAGCATTATACGGCAGCGGCCGGCTCCACCATCATTACATTAAAGCCTGAGTATATCCAGACACTTGCGGCAGAAACCTATACAGTCAGGATCCATTATACGGATGGTTTTGCTCAGACGATTTTGACACTTCAAGAAGAAGAGGAACCGGAACAGCCATCGGATAAGCCATCAGACAAGCCTGCCGATAAACCGTCAGATAAGCCATCGGATAAGCCTGCCGATAAACCGTCGGATAAGCCCGCTGATAAACCATCGGATAAGCCCAATGATAATTCAACTGGTTCTGACAAAGCACCTTCATCAAAGCCGCAGAATACGGAGGATACAAAGCAGACATCTCCCGAAACAGGAGATAGTTTGCCAATCATATGGCTGTTCACCTTGGCCTTCTCCTATGTCATAATCCGGATATCAAGAAGAACTGGGCAAGAAAAATAAACAAAACTTAAGGCTGTCTGAAAATCCAGACAGCCTTTCTGTTAATGAATCTGATTGTCGTCTTTATTTCCCGGTGATATAAACATGAAACAATCGAAGAGGAATTGTTAAAAGTGAAATTCTACATAGATCAACTGAGGTCCTTTTTAAAAGGCCGTTTCCATGAGGAGAAAGAAAAAAACTTAATATTGAGCATGCTTCTTTTCCGTTTTGCAAGTCTTGAGTTTGAGAAAGAATGTGCTACATTAAAGTTCAAGGACCAGGAGGACGAAAGTCGGGCCTATTGGAGAGGAAAAAGTATTTACTTTCCTCGGAATGTAAGGTGGGAGGAATTAAAGAAAAGACAGAAGACGGATTTGAGAAAGGGACTTTTTGATGCAATATGCATGATGGATGAGCCGGGAAGCAAATATCAGGGGCTCGTGTATCCGAAAAGCGTATCCGGAAACTTTGACGAGGAAGAACTTTCTGAACTGTTTCGCATCACAGGGGCGCTTTCCTTTGATGATAATGGGGAGGAAGGCTCTGATTTTGCCCAGTTCTATGAGTTTATTATACAGTATTTGACGGACTGGAGTACGAGACAGATGGGAAGCTATTATACGCCCCGTCAGATTGCCAGACTGATGATCGAGCTGCTGGAACCGGATGCAGGAGCCATATATGATCCATGCTGTGGCACCGGGAGCATGCTGCTGTATACATTGGACTATATGAGGAGAAAAAAGCAGAAATGTGAGCTTTATGGGCAGGAAGCGGATGAGACTGCATGGAACATAGCGCGTGTTAATCTGCTTTTGAGAGGGGCAAAAGCTAATCTGGGAGCCATTGCGGCCAGTACCTTTGAAAAGGATTTGCATCCGGACCTGCAGGCGGACTTTGTGTTGGCAAATCCGCCCTTTCATAGATATGGGCGGGGACAGGAGCGGATACCACATGCCGTACAATGGAAAGCAGATTTTCCGCTTTCCAGGAAAGGGGAGTTTGTCTGGCTGCAGCATATGCTTTTCCATCTGAAAGAACATGGCAGAATGGCGTCTGTGTTTGGCAATGGGATTTTGGCCAGCCAGAGAAGAGAAGAACGGGAGATTCGCGCGGCGCTTTTGAGGGAGGATGTTTTGGAGGCTGTCTTTACCCTCCCTCCAGGGCTGTTTTATGGAACAAAGGTGTCGGTCTCTCTGTGGATATTGAAGAAAAACAAGGAGAAAATCTGCAGAAAGAAGCTTTTACTTGTAGACGCCCGGAAGATGGGAAAGGCGGAGGGCGGTCTAACTGTACTGTCGGTTTTGGAACAAAAAAAATTGATTCAGGCATACAGAAATTATCAGAATGGAGTCCAGGATGACCAGCCAGGATTTTGCCGGCAAATGTCAGTGACAGAAATTGAGACGGAGGAGTATTCTCTGGCGCCGGAGCGGTATGTGATGGACAGGCGGCAAAAACTGTTGCAATTAGAAGAATTGGAGAGTCATGAGGACCAGTTGGAGAGCCGATTGGAGGAACTGCTGTGGGAGAGCAGTGATATTCTGAGTCGGATCCTTGATGGCAAGTAGGAGGATGGCGATGGCAGAGTTGAAACATACATGTCTGAGATTATGCCAGACAGTGGATTGGCTGCTGGAACAGTCAAGGCTTTGGCAGACAGAGGCATTAGAGTTTTTAAATGATTTTTCCCTGCTTCTATATGCAGCGGCCTATGGAGGAACTGCTGACCTTCTGGTTTTTGACAGATTTTTCAGAGAACCGAAACGCCAGGAGGTGACAGAGGGGATTTTGAGCAGATATCCAAGCCTGAAAGAACTGGACTATGAATTTGGCAGAGGTTTGAAAAGAATAAGCGACGAGGCATGGCGGGAACTGGCGGAATGTTTCCATGCATTTTCGCCGGAAGGGCAGTTGCAGAAGTACGGTGGAAAACTATTTGATTACGTATTACAAAGCATGTACAGGAAAGAGAGGATCAGTAATTTTATCACCCCGCAGTCATTGGCGCATATGATGGCGGACATGCTTGAACCAAGACAGGGGGAACTTGTGATTGACCCCGTCTGCGGCTGCGGCAGATTATTGACCGCGGCTGCCGCAAGGTGCGGGGGCGGCCGCTATATCGGCAATGACCTGGACGGGAGGATAAGGACAACCGCTTTTTTTAATACGGCGCTTCATGGGATGAAGGACGTGGAGCTTTACCAGGAAGATTTTCTGAGAGGAACATGGGAGAGACAGGGAGACTTGATTTTGGCCAACCCGCCTTACAGTGATGATGTACATGCGACCATCCGTTTTTTGAAAAAAATTATGGGCACATTGAAAATGGGCGGCAGATGCGGCGTGCTGGTCCCGGAAGGCTTTTTAACCAACGCTGTAAATGCCCATGTCATTGCCATGCGTCAGATTTTGCTTTGCCAGTACAGTCTGGAGGCAGTGATATCGCTTCCCAGAAAAATATACAGGCCGTATACCTTCAGCAAATCTTCTTTGATTCTTGTGAAAAAAGAGAAGGCCTCGCCGGGACATCTGACCTTTTTTGGCAGTGTAGCGGAATATGAAGGGCCGGAAAATCAATTTTCGGACCAGGTCTATGGACGGGAGATGAAACGGATTGCAGAAGCCTGGAAAGGCTGGAGGCGAGGAGAATGTGGGAGTGATACTGTAAGGGGGAACACAGGATTCTGGGTGGCGTCTCTGGAAGAGATCAGGGAAAAGGGGTATGTATTTGGCGCCGATTACTACCAGAAGTCAAAATATAAGTATACGAAACCACAAAGAGATAAGGTGTGGGATAATATTTTTGCGGGACAGAAAGAGCTGGAACGCTTTGTCTCAGACTATTTTAGAGAGGATTCTGCAATATGACAGTGAAACGGATGCCCTTGGAAATGGTGGCTAATATATACTCCGGCTCAAACCTCAAAAACAGAGAGAACGTTTTTGGGGGAGAAGGCTGCCCCTGGGTAAAAGTGGAGGATTTAAATAACGGGGAGCTGGAGACGGCCTCCCGTAGTCTGTCGTCAGAGGGGATGGGGCAGGTAAGGGTGTCGCCTGCGCAGACCGTGTTTTTTTCCAGTACGGGAACCATTGGAAAAGTGGGAATAGCCAAAGTGCCCATGGCTCCCAGCAACAACATGATCGCCGTAGAGTTTGACAGAGAACAGGTGGAGCCTCTTTATGGCATGTATTGTCTGCTGGCCATGGGGGAGGAATTGAAAGCAGAGGCAGGTGGCGCCGTCTATGCCTCCCTTCGCCTTTCTGTGTTTCGGAAATTTCAGATTCCGGTTCCGTCCCGGGAGGTACAGCGCAGGATTGCCGGAAAGCTGGAGGCTTTGCACAAAAGCCGTCTTGAGCAGGAAGCACTGATTGATCATGTGAGGCAGGCCGTTCATGTACTGTTCGATAACTATTTCAGTGGGTGTATCGAAGACGTGATACAGAAACAACGCTGCTTGAAATTGGGAGAGTGTGCGGATATTCAGTTAAATGGAGCGGCAAAAAATAAGCAGGGAGAGTCTGTCCTCTATGTGGCGACTTCCCAGCTGGATGACTGGGAGATTTCAGAAAATAGAATTCCGCTGGTGAATGTGGAGCCAGAGAGGATGGACAGGTACTGTATTCATGCCGGCGATATTGTGATGAATCGCATCAACAGTGCGGAACGGCTGGGAAAATGCGGGCTTATTTTTACAGAGCCGGAGAAAATGACCGTTTTTGGACAGAATACTCTGAGGATACGGGGGGACCATCAACTGCTGAACCCGATCTTTTTGTTTGCATGGCTGACCCATTCTTATGTAAAACAGTACGTTCGGGAAAATGCGAAAAACTCTACATCTTTCTAGAGTTCTTTAAACAAACAGGTCCTTATGGAACTTCCTCTTCCTCTGGCAAAGTTGTGGCAGCAGGAGAAATATGCGGAAGAATTGGATAGCTATTTTTGCTATATCCGTACTGCGGAAAAAATTATTGAAACCCTGAGGGAATTGCAGCAAGTCTGGTATGACAAAATACGGTTTTTATCACAACAGGGAGAGAAAGAACAGACAGAGGCAGATCCTTTCAGGGGTTATCAGGAGGGCAGATATTGGACTGCCCCCACAGGGGCCCTCTGCTTTTATGATTCTTTCTTGGAATGCATTCAGGTTCCGCCGGGGGAGAGCAGGCTGGTCAGACTGGCCGGACTTCCACTGGGAGCCGAAGTGCAGTTTTTAGAAGAAGTGAGAACAGCGGATCAGAAAGATTACGGACGCCTGGGACATACGAGGCTGAAACGGATCAGTGAAGATACAGTGCAGGTGATTCAGATGGAGCCGGTGGCCTATCGGTCCGGGGAAATGCAGAAGAGGGAGGATGAAGAGAGGCGGCTGGAAGAAAATGGGATACTGAGTGAACAGCAGGATTTTGGCTACATACGCCATATTCAGGAAGTAAAATTCGGGAAGGGCGAGACAGCGGAACAGTGTTTATCAAACTACCGGTTTCACGACGGGAAGGAATATTGCCGGTTTCAACAATTTCCGGATTCGGCCCGATTCTTTGTGTCGCGGCTGTCGGCATTTCAGCAGGCAGTTTTTGAAGAATTTCTTTTGGCTATGCAGCCTCTTGCCTGCCATATGGTTGGAAAGCAGGTGGTTATGCGGGCGGGAGAGGAGCATTTTAAACATGATGGGATTCAGGATGTGATTGCCGCGGTGCGGCTTTTGGAACATGCGGGCCTATTGGAGCGGCGGCAGGGATTTTACCTGAATTATGACGGCGATTACGGACAGGGAGAACCGCGGCAGATGATTCTGGATTACAGAGGAAAGCCGATTCCCATCGACACGTGGATTTGCGGGGATGTAAGGGAACAGGGGATGGACGATGGAGCTGATAAAGGTTTGGATTGATGGATATAAACATTTGAGAAATACCTGTGTTAATTTTAATGAGAAAGTTTCTCCAGCTGTGTTTTCTGGGGAACTGCCCATACGGTTTTTTATAGGACTGAATGGATCTGGAAAGTCAGTGTTTCTGGAGGGGATTTGCTTTTTGTTTTCCCGGATTGTCCAGAACGAGGTGCCCGGCTTTGATTTTTCCCTGGTTTACCGTATCTTCCGGGACCGCATGTATCGTGTGGAAGTCACCAACGGGAGAGGGGAGGAAAAGCTGGATATCCTGGTAACCTCGGAGGGGGAGGGTGAGCTGCAAAGACTTCATACCTTTGAGGGACATCGCAAACTGCTTCCGGATTATGTGTTCACCTGCGCGTCGGGCAGCAATAATAATTATTTTGACATTATGGTGCATTCGCCAAGGACATCTCTGTACAGCGATTTATTCGACATGAGCCTGCTGGGAAAAAGCAGAATGGATAAAAAAGAGAGGCGCCGGAATATCGAAGGGCTGCTGGCTTCTCTGAAGGAGCTGGAGGAAAATCCCATCAGCATGTTTGTCGATGAGGAGAATTCAGTGTTGGTGCTGGCCGCCCTGCTGTCTGTTCTGCCGGGAAGGCCAGACTCAGAGACCATGGCGGGCTACATGAAATTCAGGCGGGAGATTCTGGCGATGGTGGACAGTATGCCTGAACCGATCATGCTGTCTCTGACTTTAGATGCGGGGCGGGCGGAGGAATTGAGAGATACGCTTTGGAAAGGCAAAGATTATCAAAGGCGGTTTGAAAGAAGCGGGTGGAGTACCACGAGGCTTTATCAGTATGAAGAGGCGGATATGGCAAACGGCCATGGAGACAGAGTCCTTAGCTTTTTATTTGAACCCTGCATTGAGGGGAAGCAGGATTCTTTTGCTGTCTGCCGTCTCAATGATTGTTATGACAGCCCCATGGAGCTGCTCTCCAAATTAATGCTTGCACGGAATAAGGGAATCATCAAAGAGGCCCACATTGGATTTCGAATCCAAAATACGGCTGATCTTGTGGAAGAGAATGCGTTCAGTGAAGGGGAATACATGCTGCTTGTCCGGCTGGGGCTGTTCTTAATGGGGAGAGAATGGAGAGGCAGCCGTCAATGCCTGTTTCTCATGGATGAACCGGATGTTTACTTAAACGAGCATTGGAATATTGACTTTGTGTCCATGATACACAGAATTTATGAGGGGGCGGCGGCAAATCATGAGATTGTCATCGCAACCCATTCTTCTCTCATGCTGACCGATGCATTTCCCAATCAGCTGTATTATTTTCAACAGAAACAGGGCCAGGTGGCCTGTCTGAACATCCGCGCCTCCACCTTCGGCGGAAGCCGCAATGAGATTATGGAAAGGCTGTTTTTAACTGACAGTTCTGTCGGAACGTATTCCTACAGGATGATAGAAAGAATTCTGGATGAAGTGGAGGACGTAGAGCAGCTGGAAATATATCTTAAGGATGTGGGCTCTGGCTATCTGAGGCTGCGTATGTTGGATAAAATACAGCACTTAAAGAAAAAAGAGGAATAATTATGTTTCTATCTGTAAAGCAGGCCAGATGCTCCGGCGCTTTGAATCAGATTATGGATATGATCCAGACGATTTTAGATTATTCAGCGAAGTCGTTGGTTCAGGAACTGGATTTTGATGAATTGTCAAAACTCATAGAGCCGGGACTTCAGGTTTTACTGGGAAAGAAAAAAATTCGTGGGGATATTGAAGCGTTATTTCAGCTGACTTATCTGGAACGCACGGAGGCAAACTGGGCTTTTTTCCATGACAGGAAGTTTGAGAATTACATTGACGACGGAGACTACGAGCTGCATCCTTGCCTGGCGGCAGCACATGAGAAAAGCAGGCCCATGGAGGTTTTGAATAGACTTTGCAATGATCTCTATGACAGCGTAAAAGACGGACTGCCGGGGAGAGAGGGGGGATTCAGCATTGCCCTGCTGCAAAAGGAATATGAGGAACAAAACGGGGAAAACGGCAGAGTGTGTCCTGTGTGCGTAAAGGAAAATCTGTTTGGTATGGGGGAGGGAGAAGTGGATCATTACTTTCCGCGAAAACAATTCCCGGTATTGGCTCTCCATCCCTACAACTTGCTTCCAGTATGCCGAGACTGTAATGGTCCCCGCAGGAAACACACCAAAAATCCGGTGGCTGCTTCTGATACAGGCCCAGGTGAGCTTTGCACGGTTTTTTTACCTTATCTGCGCTGCGGGAAGGATGAAATAGAACTTGCGGTGTCTGAAGATCCTTCACGGCATATCGTCATGAAACCAGGAGCCAAAGGAGATAAAAACACAGAAAAAAGAATTGCCAATATGGAACGTTTGTATGATTTGGGCAGACGGTGGAGCGCCATATTTCCTTATGTGTACGAGGATGTCAGGGCAGAGCTTCGCCAAGCAGGAGAATGGGGGAAAACCAGGAAAGACAGGTGCGACCGGCTTCGGAGGATCATGGAGGCGAATGCTGACAGTACAAAAAATAGGAGAGATTTTATAAAGGGGGTTTACTGCGGGTGGCTTCTGGAAAAGAGCGATGAAGAATTGGAGGAAATGTTTCTCGACGATACGGCGAATCCTGGGCCATCGGCATGATAATATGACCGCAGATTCCAGGAAATCGAGAAATTTAGCAGCATGAATGCCAGACGGCCAGGGCCTTATAAGGCCGCCGGCCGCCGGAAAAGCTTTCTGGTGGTAAAGGCAAACAGAATGATGGTCACGGCGACGGAAATAAAATCTGCCACCGGTTCGGCCAGATAGATTCCCTCTACGCCCATGAACATGGGAAACAGGATAGCGAGGGGAATTAAAAGGATTACCTTTCGCAAAAGAGCGATCACCAGGGATACCTTGGCCTGTCCAAGAGCCAGGAAAGTAGACTGGCAGCTCATCTGGATCCCGAAAATTGTGATTCCCAAGAAGTAGACCGGCATGTGCCTGCAGGTCAGGGCGACCAGCTCGCCGTTGCTGCTGAACAGCCGGGCATAAAGATCTGGTTTTAACACCGCGATTCCGCCAAAAAGGAGGGTTCCGGCCAGTGACACCAGGACCATGCGGAAAAAGGTCGCCTTCACCCGCTTCAGGTTTCCGGCCCCGTAATTGTAGCTCATGATCGGCTGAATGCCCTGGGAGATGCCCTGTACCGGAATGACGATGAGCTGCATGATACTGCTCATAATGGACATGGTACCCACATACAGGTCGCCGCCGTATCTTTGCAGACCGGAATTTAAGGTGATCATGACAAGGCTTTCCGTGCTCTGCATGATAAACGGGGAGATGCCCAGCGCGGCAATTTTGGCCATGATCTTTTTGTCCAGGCGGATATACTTTTTGCGGATCCGTATGACGCTTTTTGCGGAAGCCAGAAAATGGATGACCCATAGGGCGCTTAAGGCTTGGGAAATGATCGTAGCCAGTGCGGCGCCCTGTACGCCCATTCCGAGGCCAAAGATCAGAATCGGATCCAGGATAATATTGGTCACTGCGCCTAGAAGGACGGAAAGCATGGCCACCTTCGCATTCCCCTGCCCGCTGATGTAGGTATTCAGGCCAAGGGCAAACTGAACAAATACAGTTCCGCTCAGATAGATGGTAATGTATTGTTCGGCATAAAGGATGGTGTTGTCGCTGGCGCCAAACAAGTAAAGGATCGGAACTTTGAAAACTTGAAATAGAACCGTCAACACAACAGAAAAAACCAGGAGCATCGCGATGCTGCTTCCGAGAATCCGTTCCGCCTGCTCGTAGTTTTTCTTTCCCAATTGAATGGAAGCCTGCGGGGCGCCGCCCATTCCGGCAAATGCGCTGAAGGCAGAGATGACCATCAGGATCGGGGCGGTGAGTCCCACTCCGGTCAGTGCCAGTTCCCCATAGCCGGCAATATGCCCGATGTAGATCCGGTCAACAATGTTATAAAGCACGTTGATGATCTGCGCCGCCACCGCCGGAAGGGCCATACTCAATATCAGCCTTCCAAGGGGCGCTGTCCCCAGTCTTTCTTCTTTAGTTTGTTCCATAGAATATACCAACTTTCTTTCTCGCCTGACAGGCATGGCACCTGGAGGGCTGCATTGTTGTGGCCTGCAAAGATTTTAGTGACTGAATGAAGCTTCGGGAAGTTCTTATATAAACTGATTTCGCTCGGCGTCATATTCATAATCAATGGCGGCAAGACGTTCTTTCAGTTGGATTCTGTCAATTCCGGCATCTTGACAAAAAGCTTCTAAAGACGGGAAAAAGTCCCTCAGCTTCATGTTGACAAAGCTTAAAAGGATCATCGGATCTTTTGGAAGTTCCATATACTCCTCCTTTCCACAGGGTTTACTGTACATGGGCAGTGAGTCTGCCATCCGTTACGTCCATAACAATGACACTGCCGGCCCGGACCTGGTCGGCCAGGATCAGCTTTGCGGCCTGAGTCTCTACATATTTTTGCAGATACCGCTTCAAAGGTCTTGCGCCATATACCGGATCATAACCGTTTTCCGTCACAAAGGCTTCTGCTTCAGGCGTCAGACGGATCGAAATCTCCCGTTCCGCCAGCCGCTTATTGACATCCTTTAGCATCAGGCTGATGATATGGTTTATATTGTCTTTGGTGAGAGGTTTAAACATAATCGTCTCATCCAGCCGGTTTAAAAACTCTGGGCGAAAATGATTTTTAAGTTCATCCATGACCAGGGTTTCATTTTCCGGGCGGATATTTCCCTCCTCGTCGATGCCTTCCAGCAGATAGGAGGAGCCCAGGTTGGAAGTCATAATGAGGACTGTATTTTTAAAGTCCACGGTTCGGCCCTGAGAGTCCGTGATCCGGCCGTCGTCGAGAACCTGCAGGAGCACATTAAATACGTCAGGGTGGGCTTTTTCGATCTCATCGAACAGTACCACAGAATAAGGCCTTTGCCGGACGGCCTCTGTGAGCTGGCCGCCCTCGTCATAGCCCACATATCCCGGAGGTGCCCCGATCAGGCGGGATACGGAATACTTCTCCATGTACTCGCTCATGTCAATCCGGACCATGTTCTGCTCATCGTCGAAAAGGCTCTCAGCAAGGGCCTTGGCAAGCTCTGTCTTCCCCACTCCGGTGGGCCCCAGGAACAGGAAAGAGCCGATGGGCTTCGTCGGGTCTTTGATTCCCGCCTTAGAACGGATGATGGCCTCCGCCACTTTAGTCACACCCTCGTCTTGACCGATAACCCGTTTATGAAGCTCTGAATCCAGATGAAGCGTCTTGTTCCTCTCGCTCTCCGTCAGTTTCGCCACAGGAATTCCGGTCCATCTGGAAACGATCCGGGAGATTTCCTCCTCTGTCACTGCTTCGTGAAGGAGTGACAAATCCTGGTTCTGGGCCTTTTGCTCTTCAATCTCAAGCTGTTTTGACAGGCCGGGCAGTGTCCCGTACTGGAGTTCCGCAGCCTTTTCCAGATCATAATTTTGCTTGGCAAGGGCGATCTGGCTGTTGATTTCGTCGATCTGCCCCCGCAGTTTCTGCAGCCGTTCGACGGAAGTTTTTTCGTTGTCCCACTGGGCTTTCATCTTGCCGAATTCTTCCCGGAAATCTGCCAGTTCTTTCTGAATGGCTTCCAGCCGGTCATGACTTAAATGATCGGTCTCTCTTTTCAAAGCTGCCTCTTCGATTTCAAGCTGCATGATTTTTCTGGACAGTTCGTCCAGTTCTGCAGGCATGGAATCCAGCTCCGTCTTAATGAGGGCACAGGCTTCGTCTACCAGGTCAATGGCCTTGTCCGGAAGAAACCGATCGGAAATATAGCGGTTAGAGAGCACGGCAGCGCTCACCAGCGCGGAATCGGTGATTTTCACACCGTGGAACACCTCATACCGGTCCTTTAATCCCCGGAGGATGGAAATCGTATCTTCGACCGTAGGCTCATCCACCAAAACGGGCTGGAACCGACGCTCCAGAGCCGCATCTTTTTCAATGTATTTGCGGTATTCATCCAAGGTCGTGGCGCCGATGCAGTGGAGTTCTCCTCTGGCCAGCATGGGTTTTAACATATTTCCGGCATCCATGGCACCGTCTGTCTTGCCGGCGCCTACAATGGTATGGAGCTCGTCTACAAACAAGAGGATTTTCCCATCACTCTTCTTGACTTCCTCCAAAACTGCCTTCAGGCGTTCCTCAAACTCTCCCCGGTATTTTGCTCCGGCTACCAGAGCCCCCATATCCAGGGAGAATACAGTTTTATCCTTTAACCCCTCCGGCACGTCTCCGCGGACAATCCGCTGGGCCAGCCCTTCCACCACAGCCGTCTTGCCGACGCCTGGTTCTCCGATCAGGACTGGATTGTTCTTTGTTTTTCTGGACAGGATCCGGATCACATTGCGGATCTCCGTGTCCCGTCCAATGACAGGATCCATCTCCTGTTTCCTTGCCCGCTCCACCAGATCTGTACCATATTTTGCCAGAGTGTCATAGGTTGCTTCTGGATTGTCGCTGGTTACCCGCTGATTTCCCCGTACCGTGGAAAGTGCCTTGAGAAACCGTTCCCTGGTGATGCCAAATTCCGTAAACAGTTCCTTCACGGCTTTACCTGGATACTTGAGCAGAGACAAAAACAGATGTTCTACAGATACATATTCGTCTCCCATCTGTTTCGCCTCATCCTCAGCGCTCACCAGCACTTTATTTAACTCCTGGCTGACATAGAGCTTTACATCACCGGACACTTTGGGCTTTTGGTTCAGCATATCCTCCACCCGGTTCATAAAATATTCCGGCTGGATCTCCATTTTGACAATCATTTTTTTGATCAGGCTGTCGTCCAGAGATAAAAGGCATGCCAGCAGATGTTCCTGGTCGATTTCCTGGTTTCCATATTCATAAGCCAGCTTCTCGCAGTTCTGGACTGCCTGTAGAGAATTCTGTGTGAATTTATTGATATTCATAGAAATACCTCCTGCATATTGTTATACATGTACTATAACAATCATTTCAAACAGTATAATAACACAGACTGTCAGCAGTGTCAAGTGTCGAGTGCTAAGATTGTGAAAAAGTTTTCACACAGGGATATATATCTTGCAAGCCTGCCGGAAATAGGGCATAATAAAGAATAGTGTGGAAAGGAAAAAGAAACAGGAGAGGAGGACGGCCATGCTTTTGGAGCTGCGGAAGAAACTGTTTGCTTTAACGGATGAGACTTATAAGGCGTTTAACGAAAAGCTGGTGCCGGGGACCGGAGATACGATCGGTGTGCGGGTCCCGAAAGTCCGGGAACTGGCAAAGGAAGTGGCAAAAGAAGATCCGGCAGGATTTTTTAAAGAAGTGGAGGCAGCAGACGGAAACGGGTTTTATCAGGAAGAGCTTATGCTCCAGGGAATGGTGATCGGCTATGCCAAACTGCCTCTGGAAGAGAGGTTTGAACATCTGGACGTCTGGGTGCCCAGGATCAACAGCTGGGCGGTCTGCGACTGCGGAAACAGCACCCTGAAGTTTATGAAAAAGTTTCCGGAAGAGAGCTTTGCCTATGTCTGCAGATACCTGGAGAGTGGGCGGGAGTATGAGATCCGGTTTGCAGTGGTAACCTTGATGGAATATTTTATCACGGAGGAGTATATTGACCGGATTCTGGAAATTTACCGGAAGGTCAGCCATGAAGGTTATTATGTGAAAATGGCTGTGGCCTGGGCAGTTTCAGTCTGTTATGTGAAATTTCCAGAGAGGACAAGGAAGCTTCTGGAAGAAAAAAGCCAGGAAGCAGGCGGACTTCCAGACTGGACTCACAACAAGGCCATCCAGAAAATTAGGGAGTCCAGAAGAGTTTCTGACGAGGACAAGATTTATTTGAACAGTTTAAAGCGGAAAAACTGAGGCAGTACATACATTAAGGAAAACACAGAAAGAGGACGAAGCGCGAGGGAACAGGTGAAAAGTCATGTCACAGGGGTTATCCGAAAAATGGGACCAGATAGGGAAAGAGATTCTGAGAACTGCCCGCAATGAATTATACCTTAATATGCGTTTTTTGGATCTGGCCCTGTGTAGTTTCCGTTACCAGATGGATACAAAAGCGCGGACAGCCGGCAGTGACGGTTATGTGATTTATTTTGAACCTTTTAAGCTTGCGGAGCTTTTTGAAGGGAGACGGAAAAATGTAAACAGGCTTTATCTTCATATGGTGATCCACTGCCTGTTCCGCCATCTCACAAGGCGGGGAGCCAGGGAGGAAGAGCTCTGGAATCTGGCCTGTGACATTGCGGCAGAGGCGATGATCGACAGCCTTGAGAAGCGGAGCGTCAGGAGGGCTGTGGAGCCGGAGCGGGCCACGGTCTATAAAAAGCTGGCAGAGCGGCTTTCCGTGCTCACGGCAGAGGGAATTTATCATATTCTGTGTGAATGGAATCTGGAGGTAGTTCAAAAGGAACGGCTTGCAGAGCTGTTCTTGACAGACGATCATGGGTTCTGGCCCAGAGAGGAACAGGAAGGACAGGCTCCTGAGGCCATCTTGGAGCTTGAAAGGCACTGGCAGGATATTGCCGACAAAATGGAGACAGAGACTGAAACCCTTGGGCGGGATCAGGATGAAGAGACGGGAGGTCTTCTGGAGCAGGTAAAGCTTCAGAATCAGAGACGGCAGGATTACTGGAGTTTCTTGAAAAAATTTTCCATATGGCGGGAAGAAATGCAGATCGACGAGGACTCCTTTGATTATGGGTTTTACAGCTACGGCCTGCGCCTGTACGGAAATCTGCCCCTAATCGAGCCCCAGGAATTTAAGGAGACGAAAAAAATACAGGAATTTGTCATTGCCATAGACACCTCCATGTCCTGCTCCGGGGATCTGGTGAGGGCTTTCCTGGCGGAGACCTGCGGCATTTTGTTTCAGACGGAAAGCTTTTTCAAAAAGGTTCATATCCATATTCTCCAGTGCGACGAGAAAGTTCAGGCAGACACAGTAATTACCAGCTCGGAAGAGATGGCAGAATTTGTGGAGAACTTTGAGGTGAAAGGTGGAGGGGGGACGGATTTTCGGCCGGTTTTCGCTTATGTGGAGGCGCTGAGAGAACGGCAGGAACTGAAGAGGCTTAAAGGGCTTTTATATTTTACCGACGGAAGGGGAATTTACCCGGCGAAACGGCCGGATTATGACGTGGCTTTTTTGTTCATGGAAGAGGATTACACAGATGTGTCCGTTCCGGCCTGGGCCATGAAGCTGATACTTACGGCAGCAGAGCTTACCGAGACAGGCAGGGCGCTGGATACGGACATCCAGTTTATCAATTAAGGAAGGAAGAGATGATTCAGTGAATATCAAACGGGCAAAGGAAGAGATCAAGAATACGATAGAAGCCTATCTTCTGAAAGATTCTTTTGGGGAATATGTGATTCCTGCCATCCGTCAGAGACCAGTGCTTTTGATGGGACCGCCCGGAGTGGGTAAAACACAGATCATGGAACAGATTGCCAGAGAGTGCGGAATCGGCCTGGTATCCTACACCATTACCCATCACACCAGGCAGAGTGCGGTTGGGCTGCCTTTTATAAAGGAAAAGGAATATGGCGGGAAAATCTATTCTGTGACAGAATACACCATGAGCGAGATCATTGCTTCTGTCTATGAGAGGATGGAGCGGACCAAAATCCGGGAGGGGATTCTCTTTATTGATGAGATCAACTGTGTGTCAGAGACCATGGCCCCCATGATGCTTCAGTTCTTACAGTGCAAAACTTTTGGCAACCAGCAGGTCCCGGAAGGCTGGGTGATTGTGGCGGCGGGGAATCCGCCGGAGTATAATAAGTCGGTACGGGATTTCGATGTGGTGACTCTGGACCGGGTAAAACGGGTGGATGTGGAGGCAGATTATCCGGTGTGGAAAGAATATGCATATCGGGAAAAGCTTCACGGGGCAGTGATTTCTTACCTGGATATCCGGAGAAATAATTTTTACCGGGTGGAGACGACTGTGGACGGTACCCTTTTCGCCACGGCGAGGGGGTGGGAAGATTTGTCCCAGATATTGTATGTTTATGAGAAACTGGACAAGCCGGTAGACGCACAGGTTGTGGGACAGTATATTCAGTTCCCGAAAATTGCCAGGGATTTTTCCAATTATCTGGAACTTTACCATAAATATCACCGGGATTATCGGGTGGATGAGGTTCTGGCGGGAAATCCTTCTCCAGAGGCGATTTCCAAACTGCATTTTGCAGAGTTTGATGAGCGGTTCAGTGTCATGGGCCTGCTCCTTTCCCGTCTGGGCGAGGAGTTTCGCTGCTGCTATCTGGAGGATGCATTTGTCACGGAGCTTTTTGGGCGGCTGAAGGCGCTGCAGGGAAGTGCCGTAAAAGCTGGCTCCTCTTCTTTGACCGGAGTGCAGATCCGGGAGGAGAGGCTTTTAGAGGAAACGGCTTTTGAAAAGGACAGGGAAGCCGGGCAGCTTGACCGTATGACAGAACATGTCAGGCGCCGGATCATTTCCTGGCTGGGAAAGATGGAAGGGGTCTCCGACTTTGAGGAGGTGCGGACAGGGTTCGCCAAAGAGACAGAGGCAAGACAGAATCTCATAGACCAGACAGCGCAAAAGCTGGAATATGCCTTTGATTTCCTGGAGGCAGCTTTCGGAGAAGGCCAGGAGCTGATTCTGTTTGTGACGGAGCTCACGGCGGGATTTTTTAGCGCCTGGTTTATCCGGGAGAATGGCTGCGATCGGTATTATAAATACAACAGGGGACTTTTGTTTGCCGAGCGGCAGCAGGCGATTCACGGACAGATTGAGGAGGCAAAAGACATGATGACAGGGGCAGACTGGAAACAGGCTTTTTGAATTCCTGGATATGAGGAAAGGGGAAAGAGGAATGCTTTATTTGGAATGTTATTCCGGCATCAGCGGAGACATGGCAGTGGCAGCGCTTTTGGATCTGGGAGCCAGCAAAGAAAAGCTTTTGGAGGGGCTTTCCAGCCTGGGCCTTTTGGGCTATGAAGTAAAGATCAGCCGCCGGATAAAATGCGGCGTGGAAGCCTGCAGCTTTGATGTGGAGCTTTCCGGGGATGAAGACGGAGGAAGTCATGATTATGTGGAATACAGCTGCCTGGAACATGATCACAGCCATGGCCAAAAACATGTTCACGGACATGACCACAGTCATGACCACGGACACGGTCATGGAGAAGGGCAGGAGTATGGCCGCGGTCACAGTCATGGGCATTCTCATGAGCACAGGAATCTGGCGGATATCACAGAGATTATCAGCCGTTCCGGTATGACAGAACAGGCGAAAAAAACAGCCCTGCAGATTTTTCAGATTGTGGCAGAGGCAGAGGCTAAGGTCCATGGAAAAGCGGTTTCGGAGGTTCATTTCCACGAGGTGGGGGCTGTGGATTCTATTGTGGATATTGCGGCGGCGGCGATCTGCCTGGATGATTTGGGCATCAGGGAAGCCGTGGTCTCAGACATCTGCGAGGGAAGCGGGCATGTCCATTGTCAGCACGGAATCCTGCCGGTCCCCGTACCGGCAGTGACGGCCATCGCAGAGGCCCACGGACTTTCCCTGAGAATGACGGATACGAGAGGGGAAATGGTGACGCCTACGGGGGCGGCCATTGCCGCCGGGATACGGACAAAGGAGCGTCTGCCAAAATCTTTCTGTATAAAAAAAACAGGGATGGGAGCTGGGAAAAAAGACTTCCCCAAAGCAAATATTCTGCGGGCATATCTGATTGAAGAGGGCGGGGAAAAGGCGGCGGAGAGAGAGACTTTGTGGATGATGGAATCCAACATTGACGATGCGACCGGGGAGGCGCTGGGGTATGTGATGGACCGTCTTTTAAAGGCGGGGGCCAGGGATGTGTGCTATCTTCCGGCTTTTATGAAAAAAAACCGTCCGGCATGGCTGATGAAGGTGGTCTGTGATGAGAGCAACCGGGAGGAACTGGAAGACATTATTTTCCGGCATACCACCACGATCGGTATCCGGCGATATCCTCTGGAGCGGACCGCGCTGTCAAGGCAGATCCGCTTGGTGGATCTGCCTTACGGTCCTGCCAGAGTCAAAGAGGTGACCAGAGGAGATGCGGTTTTCCATTATCCAGAATATGAGGATGTGGCCCGATATGCAGACCTTTTAGAGAAACCGTTTCAGGATGTCTATGAAGAAATCCGACAAAAGGCGTCGTTTGCACATGCCGCCGTAGGCTCTGTGACCAACGGGCAGGAGGAATAAAATGTACGATTATATGGATAAAAAAGAAAAGTTGGAAGAACTTTTGAGAGAATCAGTAAAAAAGGGCCTTTGCATCGCCTTCTCCGGCGGCGTGGACAGCAGCCTTCTGCTGGCGGCGGCCTGCAAAGAGCAGAGGAAGTCCGGGGGTACGGTATTCGGAGTCATGTTTGATACATTTCTCCACACAAAGAGAGATGAAGAGGCAGCCAGGAAGGTGTCCATGGAATGCGGGGCCGATTTTGCCGTTCTTTCCATAAATGAGCTGGATAATCCGGTGATTTTGAATAATCCGAAGGATCGCTGTTACCAGTGCAAAAAATATTTGTTTGCCAGATTAAAAGAATTTGCCGGGGAGCATCAGTGCGGTGTGATTATGGACGGTACCAATGCAGACGACGGGAAAGCTTACCGGCCGGGGATGAGAGCCCTCTCGGAACTTGGGATTTTAAGTCCGCTGAAGGAAACGGGATTTACGAAAGAGGACATACGGCGTCTGGCAGGAGAATACAGGATCTCATCGGCAGAGAGACCCTCCGATTCCTGCCTTGCCACCAGGCTTCCCTACGGGGAGCATCTGGACAAAGCTGTCCTTGCGCGGATCGCCAGGGGAGAAGAATATCTTTCCAGGCTGGGTTTTACTGCGTTGAGAATCAGGCTTCACGGCCCGGTGGCCAGAATCGAGATTTTGCCGGAACAGTTTTCCTTGTTCTTAAATTTGAGGGAGGACATTACTGAGAGGCTGAAAGAATTTGGTTTTACTTACATTACCCTGGATGTAGAAGGTTTTCGCTCTGGGAGTATGGACATATAGAGCTGGAAAATATAAAGATGAGAAGCGGGGCAATCGAGACAGAGGGGTTGAGATCATATGGAAATAAAGGAGCTGTTGGAGCAGGTGAAGGCGGGGACGCTTCCTGTGGAGGAGGCGGAGATTATGCTGGGCGCTCAGGAGTACGAGGACATCGGCTGTGCCAAGATTGATTTCCACCGGAGTGCGCGGCGGGGATTCGGCGAGGTGATTTTCTGCCAGGGAAAAAAGACGGATCACCTGGTCCATATTTATGAGAGCTTCCGGGACAAAGGGGTGAACGTCATGGGAACCAGGGCGGAGGCCAGTCAGTATGAGGCCGTGCGCCTTTCTGTGCCGGAAGTCTGTTACGATGAGGTCTCCAGGATACTCAAATATGAGCCGGAGCCGGCAAAGCAGACAGGCTTGGTGGCAGTGTGTACTGGAGGGACTGCGGACATCCCTGTGGCGGAGGAGGCTGCCCAGACAGCGGAATTTCATGGAAGCCAGGTACTCAGAGTCTTTGACGTGGGAGTAGCTGGGATCCACCGGCTGTTTTCTAAAATAGAGGAAATTCGGAAGGCCAACTGTATTGTGGCGGTGGCGGGAATGGAAGGCGCCCTGGGCGGGGTTATCACAGGACTTGTAGACAAGCCGGTCATCGCAGTTCCGACCTCAGTGGGATACGGAGCCGGTTTAAACGGGATCGCCCCTCTTCTTGGCATGCTCAACTCCTGTGCAGAGGGGATGGCTGTGGTCAATATTGATAACGGGTTTGGGGCCGGATATATGGGGGCGCAGATCAACCGGTTGATTTGCAAGTCTTAAAATTTCCTCTTTTTTTGACCGTGTGTGTTCTTGTCAACTGATGGTAGGGATGTAGAAATATGAAATAGAAAGGAAACGGGAGATGTTAGAGGCAACGGAAATACTGCGGGAGCAGGGAGTGGACGAAGGGCTGATTAGGGATGTGGAGTCGTTCCGGGGACAGTATCCGGTGGAGGAGAGTGAGCGGGGACGGACCTCGCCGCCTTCGATTCCTTTTTATGGAAAAGAAATTTTGGAGCAGGCCATTGCCGGGCTTTTACAGGGAGAAAATCTTTTGCTTTCCGGATCCAAAGCTACGGGCAAGAATGTGCTGGCAGAAAATCTGGCCTGGATTTTCGGAAGGCCGGCTTACAATATTTCCTTTCATGTCAATACAGACAGCAGTTCTCTGATCGGAACGGATACCTTTATAGACAACGAAGTGAGGCTCAGAGAGGGGCCGGTGTATCAGTGTGCCAGATACGGTGGATTCGGCGTACTGGATGAGATTAATATGGCGAAAAACGATGCGGTGTCCGTGCTTCATGCTACGCTGGACTTCCGCCGGGTCATCGAGGTGCCCGGATACGGGAAGCTTAATCTTCATCCGGCGGCCCGCTTCATTGCCACCATGAATTACGGTTATGCGGGTACAAGAGAGTTGAATGAGGCGTTGGTTTCCAGATTCCTTGTGATTGACATGCCTCCGGTGGACGAGGAGACGCTGCTTAAAATTTTCAGGATAACCTTTCCGGACGGAAAAGAGCCGGCCATGGAACAGTTTGCCGGACTGTTTCTGGATCTTCAGCTGAAGGCATTCAACGGGGAGATCACCACCAGGCCCCTGGATCTTCGGGGGCTTCTGGCGGCCATGAAGACTATCCGCAGCGGCCTGAAACCTGTCCTGGCGGTGAAGATGGGCATTACCAATAAGACCTTCGACATCTTTGAAAAGGAGATCATCGGGGACGTGGTCATGACCAGGATCCCGGATGACTGGACGGCGGGAGATGTGTTTGAGAGCTGAGGGGTAGCAGTGAGGAGGAAGCGATGGTGGGACGGCGATGAAAGAATATATGGAAAACGAACTGGAGCTGGAGACTGCCAACCGGGTCCGGAATCTGATGTGGACAGTCAGCGGGGATTACTCGCTGGATGTTAAGCTGGATGTGGATTCATTTCAGAAATCCCGCTATATTTCTTTATATGATGCCGTGAAACAGGGGGCCTTTGCCAAATATTTTGATAAAGACGCCCTGGCTCTTTATGTGGTGAAAAAGGTGTTTTTGGGGGCCGACGAGAGGAATTTGATGAATTTGGCCCAGATCTGTGTGGATGGGGCAAGCCACAGGCAGGCGGAGGCAGAACGGAGCGGCATCGCCGCCCTCAGAAAGCGGGCATTTTCCGACACACTGGATCTGGAGTACCGGCGATTGACAGAATCCCTGACAGGAATGTTAAAGCTTACGGTGATGAAACGGGCCCTTGACCCTTCTTACCGGACCACGAAAAAGCTTTCGGAGGCAGCAAAGAGGGTGGAAAGCCTGGAGAATGCAGAGGAGACCATGGATTTAATCCGGGTGGTGGACGGCCTCTACAACAGCCTTTTGGACAATACCTTTGAGGCGAAACAGGGGAATCTGGAAGAGGTCCTTTCTGTCACCCTGGAAGAGCTCGCCGAATACGGCTGGAAGGATTTTTTGAAAGAGGACGCTTCGGAGGAAAGCTTTGAAGAATATATGAGGCGGGTCTCCCGGAGCATGATGCGGACCGATTCCGAGGAGAAGGAAAAGGAAGAACAGAAAGCGGAAGGAGGCGGCGCCCATGTGGTGCGGATCACAGAGGAGGACCTTAAGAAAGTCTATTCCTATGTGGAACTGAATTTTGGGAAGTCGTATATGGGGCGGCTGGAAAGCAGACGGTTGGATTTTAAGCTGTGCCGGGGGGCCCACGGAGACTGCAGCCTGTATTTTACGGAGGGGATTTTGAGAAATCCGGTGCGGAACAATTACCAGTATCAGTATGCTCTCAGGCAGGCGGAGCAGAACCGGAGGGGATATGCCCAGAATCACAATTTGGCAAGAAAAAATATTTCCATCCTGACGGACGTGCTGAAACAGGCCCTTGTCCGCAGAAGCGAACGGGAACAGATGCGGGACACTTATGGGCAGGTAGTGCCGAACTTTCTTTGGAAGGTGGGAAGAACCAGGGATAGGAAGCTGTTTACGAGAGACCTAAACCAGAACGCCTCAGATTTCGTGGTGGATGTGCTCATCGACGCCAGCGGCTCCCAGCGGGTAAGGCAGCCAAAGGTGGCACTGCAGGGTTACATTATCAGCCGGGCGCTCAGTAATGCGGGGCTTCCTCATCGGGTTATGAGCTTTTGCAGCTTTTGGGATTACACCATTCTCCACCGGTTCCGGGACTATGATGAAGACCGGGCGGCAGATAAAAACATCATGGAATACACCACTTCTTCCAACAATCGGGACGGTCTGGCAGTCCGGGCCGCCGCGGACGGGCTTCTCACCAGGGAAGAAGAGAATAAGATTTTGATCGTGCTGAGCGACGGCCGCCCCAATGACATCATTGTAAACCGGCCTAACAGTAAAAATCCTCGATCCTATGGCGGAGAATATGCAGTCATGGACACGGCCAGAGAAGTCCGCTACGCTAGAAGTATGGGGATTTCTGTTCTCGGCGTATTCGCTGGAAGAGAGACAGACCTGGCAGCGGAGAAGAAAATTTTTGGAAAAGATTTTGCCTATATCCGGGACATTGCCAACTTCTCCAATGTGGTGGGGATGTATTTAAAAAGGCAGATGGACACAGAAGAGTAAGGGAAGAACAGGATAAGGGCATTCACCTAAAATAAATTGACACAAAAGACTGCCGTATAGTATCATGGATTACAAAGATATGGATGTTGAGGAAGATTCTAAAAGGGGGGACAGTAGTATGGGTGTGAGAATCAGTGATTATGGCCGGACAAGGGAGATGATGAAGCTGCAGGAAGCGAAATTTTCCACAGCGAATAAAGAAGAGAAGCCTGTGGAGAAAAAGCCTTCCGGGGAACTTTATACAGATGCGCCTGCGGTGAAACTGGAAATTTCCAGGACAAGAAAAGAAAGCCTGAAAACGCATATCTACTGCAGACCAATGCGCAATAATCTGGGCGCGCTTTATCCGGAAATGGGAGACGCAGAGAGTTTGATTGAGAAAGAGAAACAGGCAATCAAGGCGGAACAGGAGCAGCGCACAGAAAACGAAGCGTTTCTGGAAGAACTGGATGAACAGTTAAAGACATCAATCCGGGATTTTGTTATGCAGTGCGTGAGAGAGAGCATCGATGACACCACGAAAATGCTTGCAAATTTTGCATTGACGGTATGATGGAGACAACAAAAGTGTCGAGAGCTTCAGATCGGAGGTAAGGATGAGCGAATACAAGAAATTCAGTTATGATCTGCTTTTAACCGGCAAAGTGGCAGTGATCAGCGGAGGGACGAGCGGGATCGGAAAGTCCATTGCAGAAGTGATGGCGTACCGCGGCGCGAAGGTCATTATCCTGGGGCGGAAGCAGGTGGAAGAGACGGCAAAGGAGCTGGGAGCGGCAGGTAAGGTTCTGGAGCTTAGGGACCGGGCCGCCATGAAAAAGGTGGTAGAAGAGATCGCGAAGGAGTATGGAACCATTGACATTCTGGTCAACAGCGCGGGGATTGGTTCCGGCGTGCCGGCTGCAGAGATTTCGGAAGAGGAAGTGCGCGAAGTACTCAATGTCAATTTGGAATCTGCCTTCTTTCTGACTCAGGAGGTCGGCAAGGTTATGATTGCGTCAGGGCGGGGCGGACGAATCATCAATATCGCTTCCGATGCGGGAATCAGCGCAGTGGAAAACCATCTGGCCTATTCTGCCAGCAAAGCGGGCCTTTTGTCCGTGACAAGGACCCTGGCGCTGGAGTGGGGAAAATATGGGATCACTGCCAATGCAATCTCGCCGACGGTTGTGATGACGCCCATGTCCAGGGCCTACTGGGTTGGAGAGCGAGCCGAAAAACGTCTGGCCCAGATGCCGGTGGGCCGGTTTGGAGAGATGGACGAGATTGCTGCCGCCGCCGCATTCCTTGCCAGTGACGGCGCCCAGATGATCAACGGGCATAATCTCGTAATAGACGGCGGATTGAGTATCTGTTAAAAAAATATGGAAGAGATGAGCTCCTGAAGGCGGCAAGAGGCTTTCAGGGGCTTTTTTTGGAAAAGTGAACCGTCAGGACCGGGCCGGCGGCGAATAACTTTTCCACATCTGGCGCATACTGGGAAGGAATCTAATCATTTTAAATTCCAGGAGGTTGTGCGCAATGAATTTGAGGGAAAGTGAGACAAGAAAAAATCTGCTTCGGGCCTTTGCGGGAGAGAGCCAGGCCAGGAACCGTTACACCATGGCAGCGGGGAAGGCAAAGGAGCTGAAGCTGCAGGCGATCCAGCAGATCTTCCTGTTTACGGCAGATCAGGAGAAAGAGCATGCAGAGATCTTTTATAAACATTTAAAGGAGCTGAACGGCGAAAATCTGGAGATCGACGGGACTTATCCCATCGAGGTCTATGACGATGCGCTGACGCTTCTTCGGGCAGCCAGACACAATGAGTACGAAGAGTATGAAAATGTGTATCCGGCATTTGCGAAGACTGCCCAGGAGGAAGGGTTTCTGGCAGTGGCGGCCAGCTTCCGTCAGATTGCCCAGATTGAGAAAATCCACGGAGACCGCTTTGGCCACATCGCAATGCTGATGGAGAAAAATGAGCTGTTCCAGACAGCAGAGGAAGAAATTTATATGTGCTTAAACTGCGGCCACATTTACACCGGAAAGAAAGTGCCGGAATCCTGCCCTGTCTGCAAACACGATCGAGGCTACTATATCCGCATTGACATGGCCCCCTTCACAAAAGGAACCGCCCTTTCCTTATAGAAGCTTTGATAACCAGAACAAAAACCAGCCGGTTTTTGTTCGTCACATATTCTGTTTGCTTTTTGCCATCGTCTATTTTATAATGGATTCAGAACAGCCGAAAGGCGAAATATGGGTGAATCTGCAAGGGAGAAAAGAAGACTATGGAACAGGGATTTATCAGGGTGGGAGCCGCCACGCCGTCTGTGAGCGTGGCCGACCCGGCCCATAACAGAAACCAGATCGAGGAGCTTTGCAGAGAGGCGGCTGCCAGACAGGTGAAGCTTTTGGTATTCCCGGAGCTTTGTCTGACCGGCTACACCTGCAGCGATCTATTTTTGCAGGATACGCTGCTTGAGAGTGCGAGGCGCGAGCTCTCGACGCTTGCGGATCATACGAAGGAGCTTGATCTGCTGATCTTTGTGGGGCTTCCCTGGATGCGGGAGGGGAAGCTTTATAATGTCATGGCGGCGGTGAAGGACGGCCAGATCCTCGGGCTGGTCCCGAAAACAGCCATTCCTAATTATTCAGAATTTTATGAGGCGAGGCACTTTGTGAGCGGAAACCAGGTTCCGGTTATGGAGAAGGTGGAGCTTGCGGGCGGGATGACAGATTTTGTTCCCATGGGGACAAATCTTTTGTTTTCCTGCATGAATATGGAAGAGTTTGTGGTCGGGGCGGAAGTCTGTGAAGATTTATGGGTGCTGAATCCCCCTGGAAACCGTCATGCGCTGGCTGGAGCCACGGTGATTGTCAATTCCTCCGCCAGTGATGAGACCACAGGGAAAGATGTCTACCGGAGGGAACTGATCGGGAGCCAGTCGGCCAGGCTGATCTGCGGCTATGTCTATGCGGATGCAGGGGAGGGGGAGTCCTCCACAGACCTGGTGTTTGCGGGCCATAACATGATCTATGAGAACGGGACACTTTTAAAAGAGGCGGAGCGGTTTTGTGGCGGGCTGATCTTTGCCGACCTGGATCTGGAACGGCTTCGGAATGAGAGACGCCGTCTGACCACCTTTGGACCCATTGACAGTACAGGCTATATGAAGGTGTACTTTAGTCTGGACAGGATACCTCTTGCCCTGGAACGATTCATTGACCCCGCTCCATTTGTTCCTGGAAATAAGGCGGAGCGGGACAAGCGGTGTGAGGAGATATTGTCTATCCAGGCTATGGGACTGAAAAAGCGGCTGGCCCACACAGGCTGTAAAAACGCAGTGGTGGGGATCTCAGGAGGGCTGGATTCTACCCTGGCGCTTCTGGTGACGGCCAGGGCGTTTGACCTTTTAAAGCTGGGACGGGAATGTATTACGGCGGTGACTATGCCTTGTTTCGGAACCACGGACAGGACGTACACCAATGCCTGCTCTCTGACAAAGCTTTTGGGGGCAGAGCTTTGGGAAGTGGATATCCGGGAGGCCGTGACGCTGCACTTTAGGGACATTGGCCATGACCCGTCGGACCATTCCGTGACTTACGAAAACAGTCAGGCCAGGGAGCGGACCCAGGTATTGATGGATATTGCCAATGAGAACGGCGGTCTGGTGATCGGTACAGGGGATATGTCGGAGCTGGCTCTTGGCTGGGCCACCTACAACGGGGATCATATGGCCATGTATGGGGTCAATGCCTCTGTGCCCAAGACTCTGGTGCGTCATTTGGTCCGTTATTACGCCGAAACCTGCAAAGAGGAGAAGCTGGCGGAAATCCTTTTTGACATTTTAGATACGCCGGTGAGCCCGGAGCTTTTGCCGCCCACGGAAGGGAAAATCTCTCAGAAGACAGAGGATCTTGTGGGTCCCTATGAGCTTCACGATTTCTTCTTATACTATATTCTCCGGTTCGGCTACCGCCCGGCGAAAATCTGCCGGCTGGCAAGGCAGGCATTTGCCGGAGTATATGATGAAGACACGATCTTAAAGTGGCTTGAGACTTTTTACAGACGTTTTTTTGCCCAGCAGTTTAAACGGTCCTGTCTGCCGGATGGGCCCAAAGTGGGAAGTGTGGCCCTTTCGCCCAGAGGAGACCTGCGGATGCCAAGCGACGCATGCGGTCGTCTGTGGCTGGAGGAAGTGAGGAAGCTGGCAGAGAAATAGAGACCGGCAGGGCATATTTGTGGGCTGGCTTTGGGAAGCTGGCGGCATAAGCAGATGAGAAAAAATTTAAGGCGCAGGCCAGAAAGGAGTACATATGGAAGATAAAGTATTTGTGATGGAGCATCCGCTGATTCAGCATAAGATTTCCATGCTGCGGGATGAGCGGACAGGGACCAATGAGTTCCGCAAGCTGGTGGAGGAGATCGCGGTTTTGATGGGGTACGAGGCGTTTCGGGACCTTCCTCTGGAGCAGGTGGAGGTGACGACTCCCATTGAAACCTGTAAGACGCCGATGATTTCCGGAAAGAAGCTGGCGGTGGTGCCGATTCTGCGGGCGGGCCTGGGCATGGTAAACGGGATTATGACCCTGGTGCCTTCTGCGAAGGTGGGACATATCGGCCTTTACAGAGATCCGGAAACCCATGAGCCGACGGAATATTACTGCAAGCTGCCGGAGGAGATTGGGCAGAGACTGATCACCGTGGTGGATCCGATGCTGGCAACAGGAGGTTCGGCAGCAGCAGCCATTGATTATATCAAAGATCAGGGCGGAAAGCAGATCAAATTCCTCTGTATTATTGCAGCCCCGGAGGGTATCAGGCGTCTAAAAGAAGCACATCCGGATGTGGAGATTTACTGCGGCCATGTGGACCGGGAGCTCAATGAGAATGCCTACATCTGCCCCGGCCTTGGCGATGCCGGCGATAGGATTTTCGGCACGAAGTAAAGGACGCTAAGAAGGCTGAAAGAACACGGAAAAAGAAGTGTGGAAAGAAGGAACACAACATGTTCGGAGAATGCCACGGGCATATTTTCATGAACGGTGTCAATTATAAGGCAGCTGTGGCTTGTCATAAAAACGGTGTGAATCAGGAGGCAGTGCGGGACTGCCTCCTGTCCTACCAGAAAGACGGGATCACTTTTTTCCGGGAAGGGGGAGACTGTCTGGGAGTCTCCTCTTTTGCGGCGGAAATTGCCGGGGAGTATGGGATCGACTATCGGTCCCCAGTGTTTGCGATCCATAAAAAGGGCCATTATGGCGGAATTGTGGGGCTTGCATACGAAACATTGACGGAATTTTCTGCCCTGGTGGGGAAAGCGGCAAAAAAAGGGGCGGATTTCATCAAGATCATGTTTTCTGGGCTCCTGGATTTTAACGAATACGGGGCTATTACCGGAAGGGGACTTGTCTTTTCAGAAATGAAGGAACTGGTACATATCTGCCATGAAGAGGGCTTTGCGGTCATGGTTCATGTGAATGGGAGAGAGACCGTGCACGGCGCCATTGCGAGCGGTGCGGACAGCATTGAACATGGATTTTATATGACGGAAGAGGAGATTTCCCTTCTGGCAGAGACGGGAACGATCTGGACGCCGACGATTTCTCCTGTGGGAAATCTGGCCGGGAAGGGGCTCTTTGACGAAGGGGCAGTGAGGGCGATTACGCAGAGGCAGCTTGCGGATGTGAGAAAAGCCTTTGCCATGGGAGTTCATGTGGCTCTGGGCAGCGACGCCGGAGCGGTCACGGTACCCCATGTGGGCGGCCTTCATGACGAGTATGCATGGCTTTTGCAGGCGGCGGACGGTGACAAAAAGCGGCTGGATGGGATTCTGGAACATACAGAACAGATTTTAAGAGAAAAATTTCGGAGGCGCTGAAAACAGGCGCCTCCATATGTTTTTTATAGATATTCAGTCTGCCTGGGTATTCGCGTCCTGAATGATGGACGGAACCTGGGAGAGCATATTGTCCACATCCTCAAACATGCTGCTCTTGGTGGTGCCAAGGCTGTTTGCCTTCTGGATATGTCCGACGACTTTCTGGTACTGGTCCTTGATTTCATCAAAGAACTGGCAGACCGCCTGTAAATCGTTTTGGGAATTATCAATGACTTCTGCGATTTCTGTCTGCACAGAGGTTGCGCCTTCTGCGGCGGCTGTGATCTGCTGGAAGCCCTCGTCCGTATTGTTGACAATAGCGGCGCCCTGTCCTAAGGTTGTCTGGGCATTGGTGATGCTTCCGCTCAACTGGGTGGAGTGGCCCTTTACCTCATGAATGCCGGAATCCACCTCATTAGCCAGGAGTTTGATTTCCCTGGCCAGGTCTTTGACCTGGGCCGCGACGATGGCAAAGCTTCTGCCCTCAGTGCCGGCTCTGGCGGCCTCAATGGATGCGTTGACGGCCAGGATGTTGGTCTGGTCTGCAATGGAGACAATTTTGCCCATGCAGTCCTGGATTCCCTGGATGGAATTCTGAAGCTGCTCGAAGATGCGTTCCATATCTCCAAAGGAGTCCAACACCTGTATGGAGATGTTTTTCAGATCTTCCATCTCGTTTCTGGCTCCGGATACGGTTTGGCCGACCTCATCCTTGACCTGGGAAAACTGTTCGGCGGCGTGGTTAATATTGGCGAAAGACTGGCCGAATTCCTGCAGTCTGTCCTGGAACTGTTCGGCTCCTTTCAGGATACCTTCAAAGGAACGGCCGATCATGCTCAGCTCCCAGAGAGAGTCCACTTCCTTTTGAACCAACTCTTTCTGATAACCTTTCAGACTGTTTACGATATGTAAAACAGGATAAAGGCTCTTTTTCCTGTCTGCCGGTTCTGATTTGTGCTGTTTTTTCTTGAAAAGCATTCCGCATCCTCCTTTATTCAAATACGACGCAGGTCATGGATTGATTGACAAAACGGTTGTTGTAATGCTCTCCGTAGCCGACCAGACCGGCGTGGCTGCCGAGGGTCGCCATCTCCTGCAGATATTTTTGCATATAGCCCCGCTCTGAGAACAGCTTGTAACGGAACAGGCAGTTTACGGAAAACACTGCGGAACGCCTGGGGAAATCCTGACATATCTGACGGATAGTATCCCTGGTGATGGCCTCATAATCTCCCAGTTCCAGCAGGTTTAAGACATCAGAATCGTTGACCTGGCGGAAGCAGGCCAGGGCATTGCCCTTCACCTCCTTGATGGAAATGATACAGGTATCATCTCCGTTGACCTTGCCGAAGGGGTTCTGGAAAGTCCTGGTGAGGATCTCCTGGTCTGTGACATGAAGGATCTCCTGATAGACCTGCTTTGCCGGTTTCCCATTGAGCGTTCCAAGGATATAATTGGAACGGTCTGTGTCAGAGGCAATAAATCGGTAATTGCCGAGCTGATGGTAAATATTTTCTTTGTAGGTTTTTACCTGGCCTTTCAGGTTGCGGACAATCCCGTAGGCCACTGCGTCCGGATAGATTTTTCCGTTGGCCGATACTTTTCCGGCGTCGCCGGTCCCACCTACCAGGGAAATGCCCTTTGGACGGAGGACGGTATAAAGGGTGGTAAGCACGCAGGCGTCGTTTCCCGCACAAAAATCAATGCATACAGTGTCCCGGGAGGTGCCGTTTACCTTTGCCACGTCCTGCTGAAGACGCTCGATGTATTTGGCCGGCATGGTAGATACCTGTTCCAGCACGTTGGCTGAAGCGCAGACGCCGTCCAAAAATGCGATCACACAGACACCATGTTCAACCACCCGGGTATCATAACCCATCCCGATACATCCGATACTGGGGATACCGGGGAAAAGTGCCTCCAGGGAGCTCACATGTGTCTCAAACTGGTTGTCATTGGATAACAACATAATAAACTGGGGTTTGCTAAGCCCGCGAACTGCCTCTTCCAGCTTTCCGCTCTGGCTCATGCCAAAAAACTGTCTCACGCCGTTTCTCTCCTTTGCTTTGGACTCATTCATCAGAATCGCGGTGTTTGAGCGATTGTTTTCTGCCGAAAGTATAACATAAAAAGGCGGCAATTTCCAGTAGAATCGCATATCCAGACCTGGTAAAAAAAGATTCAGAGACACTGGGAGCTATTTTACCTGTCAATCTTGCGGCTATGCCTGTTCCGTGTTACAATGGCTGGAAGAAGCCGGTTTTGCAGCAGCAGTTTGTTCTAAGATTGAATCCAGAGAGTCAGAAAAATCATTTTGGATTCCCGGAGACCGGCCTTATCGTGTATATGGCGGCGTTCCCATGAAACCAAGGACCGGGAAATCTTGTATCCGGTGCGGGCTTTGTGCAAAGGAATGTCCTGCCGGAGCCATTCCGGTTGAAGAGCCGTCAAAAACGGATGCGAAAGCCTGTATTTCCTGTATGCGGTGTATCGAAATCTGTCCGCGAAAGGCAAGGAGCGTCAGCAAGACTCTTCTTGCAGCCAGCAGTGTGAAGATGAAAAAAGTCTGCAGCGGCCGGAAAAAGAATGAGTTATTTTTATAAGAGTAATTTTGGAGACAGACCAGAAGGGATTATCAGCTGGCGGACAAAAAGACAGGGAGAGACAGAAAATGAACGATCCTATTTATGAGTTTACTGCAGTGATTGAGGCTGTGCCTGATAAGGGGGGCGCCTATGTCCGCTTTCCCTATGATATCAGGGAAGAATTCGGCAAAGGCAGGGTGAAGGTAGAAGCGACTTTTGACGGCGAACCTTATCGGGGGAGCATTGTGAACATGGGCGTGAAAAATGCGGACGGCTCAGTCTGTCACATTATTGGAATCCGAAAAGAAATCCGAAATAAAATAGGAAAGCAGCCGGGCGATACGGTCTTTGTCACGGTGAGGGCTGTAGAATAAAAATTTTCACAAGAAAAAGGGGGATTTTTGATATGAATGGAGACAGTATGCTCTTTTTTGACCGCCATATGGATGCGCTCCCTTTATATGAGGCATTTAAAGGCCGGGTCATGGATGAGATCGAAGACGTACACATGAAAGTGCAAAAAAGCCAGATCTCATTTTATAAGAAACATTTATTTGCCTGCGTTTCTTTTGCACGGGTAAGAAAAAAGAAGGACTGTCCAGAGGTTTATATTGTGGTGACCTTCGGGCTGGCCCGAAAAAAAGAATCCCCCCGGATTGATGTGGCGACAGAGCCTTATCCGGGCCGCTGGACCCACCATGTTCTGATTTCCGAACTGGAAGAGATTGATGACGAATTACTGTCGTGGGTCCGGGAGGCGGCAGAGTTTTCCGCTGAGAAATAGGAATCCCCCTTTACAAATCCCATTTCCTATAGTATAATCCTTGCAGATTTGAAAATTTGACAGGCTGTGAAGAAGAGGAGTACGCAGGAAGGCACATGCAGAGAGGACGGTTCACCGGCTGAAAGGCCGTCCATGGAGGCAGCGGCGGAAGGTAGCTTCTGAGCCGGATTTCTGAAATCAGATAGGAAGGGCAGCAGGTGTTTTTTGGCGAGGCTGCGCCGGAGAGATTAGGAAGTCCCGGATATGCCCCCGTTACAGGGCAAAAGAGGACTGTGTTGGTTTGTTAAAGATGGAGCCGACAGTTGAAAAAAGGTGGTACCGCGATACATTCGCCCTTTTTCGTCAAAAGACGGAGAAGGGCGTTTTTACGTAGCTGGAGATTTTCCCGGCTGGCGGTATAGCTCATATCTGAGAAAGGAAGAAATTATGAGTAGAGAACTGGAAAAGACGTATAATCCTCAGGCCATTGAGGACAGGTTGTATGAGAGATGGATGGAAAAGAATTATTTCCATGCGGAGGTGGACAGGGACAAGAAGCCTTTTACCATTGTGATGCCGCCGCCCAACATTACGGGGCAGCTTCATATGGGCCATGCATTGGACAATACCATGCAGGATATTCTGATCCGCTATAAGAGGATGCAGGGGTATTCAGCCCTGTGGCAGCCCGGGACAGACCATGCGGCCATCTCCACTGAGGTGAAGGTGATTGACAAGCTGCGGAGTGAAGGGATCAATAAGGATGATTTGACCCGGGAAGAATTTTTGGAGCATGTATGGGCCTGGAAGGAAGAATACGGCGGAAGGATTGTAAGACAGCTCAAAAAGCTGGGTTCTTCGGCGGACTGGGAGAGGGAGCGTTTCACCATGGACCAGGGCTGTTCCGATGCGGTTTTGGAGGTGTTTATCCGTCTTTATGAAAAAGGCTATATTTATAAAGGATCCCGTATTATCAACTGGTGTCCGGAGTGCCAGACTTCAATCTCTGATGCGGAGGTGGTTCACGAGGAGCAAGGGGGCCATTTCTGGCACATCAATTACCCGGTGAAGGGAGAGGAGGGGCGGTTTGTGGAGATCGCCACCACCAGGCCGGAGACCATGCTGGGCGATACGGCAGTGGCTGTCCATCCCGATGACGAGCGTTATCAGGACCTGATCGGGAAAATGCTGATTTTACCCATTGTGAACCGGGAGATTCCCGTGGTGGCGGACGAGTACGTGGACCGGGAGTTTGGAACTGGCTGCGTGAAGATCACTCCTGCCCATGACCCCAACGACTTTGAGGTGGGGAAACGGCACGGTCTGGAAGAGATCAATGTCCTCAACGACGATGCCACAATCAATGAAAACGGCGGCAAGTACCAGGGCATGGAGCGTTATGCGGCGAGAAAGGCAATTGTGGAAGAACTGGATTCTCTGGGGCTTCTGGTGAAGATTGTCGACCACTCTCATAATGTAGGGACCCATGACCGGTGCAAGACGACCATTGAGCCCATGGTGAAACAGCAATGGTTTGTGAAAATGGACGAGATGGCGAAACCGGCCATTGAAGCTTTAAAATCCGGCAGGCTTAAATTTGTGCCGGAGAGTTTTGGAAAAACCTATCTCCACTGGCTGGAGAATATCCGCGACTGGTGCATTTCCAGACAGATCTGGTGGGGGCACCGGATTCCTGCCTATACTTGCGAGAAGTGCGGAGAGATGGTGGTTGCGAAAGAGGCGCCCGGCGTCTGCCCGAAATGCGGACATACTCACATGCTTCAGGACGAGGATACCCTGGACACCTGGTTTTCCTCGGCCCTCTGGCCCTTCTCGACCCTCGGCTGGCCGAAGAAAACGCCGGAGATGGATTATTTCTATCCCACAGACGTTCTGGTGACGGGATATGACATTATTTTCTTCTGGGTGATCCGTATGGTGTTCTCCGGACTTGAGCAGACTGGGAAGGAGCCTTTCCACACAGTGCTGATCCACGGCCTGGTGCGGGATTCTCAGGGCAGAAAGATGAGCAAATCTCTCGGAAACGGCATTGATCCTCTTGACGTGGTGGATAAGTACGGCGCCGACGCCCTGCGCATGACTCTGATCACAGGAAATGCCCCTGGCAATGACATGCGGTTCTACTGGGAACGGGTGGAGGCCAGCCGCAATTTTGCCAACAAGATCTGGAATGCGTCCCGGTTTATTCTGATGAATATGTCCCGGGCTTCCGTCCGGCAGGTGAGTGTGGACAGTCTGACTGGGGCCGACAAATGGATTCTCTCCAAGGTCAACACCTTGACGAAGGACGTGACAGAGAATCTGGACAAGTACGAGTTGGGAATCGCGCTCCAGAAGGTTTATGATTTTGTCTGGGAGGAATTTTGCGACTGGTACATTGAGATGGTGAAGCCTCGTCTGTATAATGATGAGGACGAGACGAAAGCGGCGGCCCTCTGGACCCTCAAGACGGTGTTGATTCAGTCTTTGAAGCTGCTTCACCCTTACATGCCCTTTATTACGGAAGAAATCTTTTGTAATCTGCAGGAAGAGGAAGAGTCTATTATGATTTCTTCTTGGCCTCAGTACCGGGCAGAATGGGAGTTTGCGGCAGATGAGACGGCGGTGGAGACCATCAAAGAGGCTGTCCGGGCTATCCGCGGCGTCCGCACTTCCATGAATGTGCCCCCCAGCCGGAAAGCAAGTGTGTTTGTGGTTTCTGGGGATGAGGCTGTCCGGGAAATTTTTGAAAACGGAAAGGTATTTTTGGCGACCCTTGGCTCTGCCGGCGAGGTGGCGGTGCAGGCGGACAAGGCGGGAATCCCGGAAGATGCCGTCTCTGCGGTGACGGCGAAGGCTGTGGTCTATATGCCCCTGGAAGAGCTGGTGGACACGGCAAAGGAGATAGAACGTCTGAAAAAAGAGGAGGAGCGGCTTGACAAAGAGCTGGCCCGTTCCAGAGGAATGCTGGGCAACGAGAAGTTTGTGAGCCGGGCGCCGGAAGCCAAAATTCAGGCGGAGAGGGAGAAGCTTGAGAAATATGAGCAGATGATGGCTCAGGTGAAAGAGCGTCTGGCCCAGTTGGAGAAATAACCTTTTAAGAATATTAACCGGAGCAGGACGGCAGGAGTGCGAGAAATTGCCTGCCGGCCAGGGAAACAGGATGGGAGCTGTCGCTCACCACGCAGATGTGGCGGGGCGGCAGTTCTTTTTTTAAGGGAATCCGGAATACGCTACCGGTTCTCAGGGCTTCGGCGGCAAAATTTTCCGGCACAAAACCAAGGCCCAGGTTGTGGGCGGCCAGGGGAGTCACCAGATCGGTGGTGGCAGGTTCCACGTCCGGTTCCAGAGGAACGCCTTCTTTCAAAAATTGCTGCTCCAGGAAAGTTCTGGTGGCTGTCCCGTGGCTTAAGCAGATCAGAGGATGGGCTGTAAGGTCTTTCAGGCTGAGGACAGTTCCCTGAAGTTCTCTGAAACGGTTTCCGGCGATGACAATGTCCTGGAAGGCGGCCAGAGGGACGACGGAAAGACCTTCCGTATCGTCCAGGGGAGAAATGACAATGGCGAAATCCACAGCGCCTTTTTGCAAGGCTGTCAGGGCGCCTGGCGTGGTGCTGCTGGAAATTTTCAGTTTCAGGGCCGGGTAACGGTCTTTAAACTGTTCCAGGTAAGGCAGGAGGAAATTATGAAGAGTCATTTCACTGGCTCCGATCCGCAGCTGTCCCACAGTCATGGACTTGACAGTTTCCAGAAGCTGTTCGGCTGCCTGTAGCTCCTCGCAGGCTCTCCTGGCGTGGGGAAACAGAAGCTCCGCTTCCGGAGTCAGGATCACCCCATGTTTGCTGCGGACGAACAGAGAAAACCCAAGCGCTTCCTCCAGCGCCCGGATATAATGGCTGACCGTGGGCTGGGACAAGAACAGAGCTTTTGCGGCGGCAGTGATGCTTTTGTACTGGGCCACGTAATAAAACACTTTGTAGTATTCAAGATTGACAGACATGAAAAATACCTCGCAGGATGTATGCTGGCGGATATAATCCATAGAAAATTTCTATGGATTATCGCGAAAAACATAAGTTTTCAAATAGACATGAACGTAGTATAATGCTTTTTGAGTGAAAATGCAATTGAAATTGTTTGCGGAAGAGATGAGGTATCTGAGATGATAAAAGATTTGACGGAAGGAAAGTCCTCTTCTGTGCTCTGGCGATTTTCTATTCCCATGTTTGTGAGTGTGATTTTCCAGCAGCTTTATAACATTGCGGACAGTGCCATTGCTGGAAAATTTGCGGGGGAATCGGCGCTGGCAGCAGTGGGAGCTTCCTATCCCATCACCATGATCTTCATGGCTGTGGCCGTGGGGAGCAACATCGGCTGCTCTGTGGTAATCTCCCAGCTCTTTGGGGCAAAGAAATACAAAGAGATGAAGACAGCTGTTTCAACCACACTATTGTCCTGTGGAGCCCTGTCAGCAGTGTTGACGGTACTTGGACTTTTGGGGACCAACGGACTTCTTCTGCTCCTGAATACACCTGAAGATGTTTTTGGCGATGGGGCACTTTATCTCAGAATTTATATCGGGGGCTTTCTGTTCCTCTTCCTATATAATATCTGTACGGGAGTCTTCACTTCTTTAGGAGATTCCAGGACGCCGCTGTATTTCCTGATCGGTTCCTCCCTGAGCAATATCTTTTTGGATTACTGGTTTGTGACGTCCTTCCATATGGGGGTGGCAGGCGTGGCCTGGGCGACCTTTCTGGCTCAGGGAGCTGCCTGTATTCTGGCGTTTTTTACCCTTCTGTACCGCTTAAAGAAGATTCAGACAAAGGAAAAGCCGCCGGTCTTTTCCTGCGCGATGTTAAAGCGGGTCAGCCGCATCGCCATACCCAGCATTCTGCAGCAGAGTTTCATTTCCATCGGAAATATTTTTATCCAGTGGAGGGTCAATGGCTTTGGTTCCTCTGTCATCGCCGGATATTCAGCGGCCATCAAGCTCAATACCTTTACGATCACATCCTTTACAACCCTGGCCAACGGCCTTTCTAGCTTCACGGCCCAGAATGTGGGGGCAGGAAAGACAGACCGGGTGAAGGAGGGACTCCGGGCCGGGATTTTGCTGGCTTTCCTGATCGCAGTCCCTTTTGCCCTGGCCTTTTTCTTCTTCGGGAAGACCATGATCCTTCTGTTTCTCCCTGGGGATGCCGATGTGGGGGCAGCTCTTTCCACCGGGACGGCTTTCTTAAAAACCGTATCACCCTTTTATTTTGTGGTATCTGTCAAGCTGATGGCCGACGGGATCCTCAGAGGAGCCGGGGCTATGAAATACTTCATGACAGCGACCTTTACCGACCTGGTGCTCCGGGTGGTTCTGGCTTTTCTTTTCTCAGAGGCCCCGGCCTTTGGCTCCACCGGAATCTGGATGTCCTGGCCGGTGGGCTGGACCACGGCCACTGTGGTATCCTGCTTGTTTTATAAAACAGGAAAATGGAGGCGCGGGAGAGTGTGACCAGATTCATAGGGTCAACAGAAGATGTGTAACATAAAAATCGCTTGATTATAATGCGGAAACCCTCTTGCGAATTTACAAATCTGTATTATAATCAGAAGGAAGAAAATTTTTTCGCTCATGAGTATAAAATACGAAGTACAGGCAGGAAAATGGGGATGAAGGACAGCAAAGACAGAATGAATATAAAGGAAGCAGAAGATTATCTGAACGGGATTCCAAAATTCTCAAAAAAAACTACCATGGAAAATGAACGCAGGATCCTGTCACTTCTGGGGCATCCAGAGCAGGGCCAGCGGTTTGTCCATGTGGCGGGGACCAACGGGAAGGGATCGGTGTGCGCATTTTTAAGCCGGATTCTTCTGGAACAGGGGCATCATGTGGGGACATTTACTTCCCCCCATCTAGTTGATATTACGGAGCGGTTCCTCATTGACGGAGAGCAGGTGTCAGAGGAAGAGTTTCTGGCGGCGTTTCACCGGATTTATGATCTGTGCCGGGAAAAAGAGGAAGAGATTGTCCATCCGTCCTATTTTGAGTTTCTGTTTCTGATCGGAATGCTGATCTTTAAAGAGCGGCAGGTGGATGTGACTGTGCTGGAGGTGGGGCTTGGCGGGCGGCTGGACGCCACCAACGTGATTGATGCGCCCATGGTCTGTGTGATTGCTTCCATCAGCCTGGACCATACAGAAATTCTGGGAGAGACCATTCCTGAGATCGCGGGCGAGAAAGCCGGGATCATCAAAGAGGGGTGCCCTGTGGTCTATGACGACAGTGTGCCGGAGGCGTCGGCCGTCATCCGGGAAACGGCGAAGAAGCACAGCGCCCCCGCTTATCCGGTAAACCCATTGGATTTTGAGATCACAAAGAGGAGCCGGTCAGGGCTGGCTTTTGAGATGAAGAGTGGAAAGCTTTCTGGTCAGGAATTTGAGGTGCCCTTTGTGGCAGATTATCAGGCCATGAATGGGTCGCTGGCAGTGACGGCTGCCGGGATTGTGAGGAAGACTCTTGGGGAGATTTCTGGGAGAGTGGTAGCCGGTGAGCCGGAGACTTCCATATGGGTCAGGAAAGTGGGACAGGCACTTCTTCATACCTCCTGGCCGGGACGGATGGAGCCGGTGCTTCCGGGAATCTATATGGATGGAGCCCACAATGACGACGGGATCCGGGTCTTCATTGAAACAGTGACAAAATTTCCCTGCGCCGGAAAGAAATATCTGCTGTTCTCGGCGGTGGTGGAGAAGGATTATGAGACCATGATTGATGAGATCTGCACTCAGGCAGATTTTGACGGTTTTATTTTAACGGAGCTTGACAGCTACCGGGCATTGCCCCTCGCAGAGATTCAAAGGGCCTTTGGGGCAAGGACAGATAAGCCGGTCTGGAGCTTTGAGGGGATCCGGGAGGCCTTCGCCTTTGCCAGAGAGAACAAGGAGGAAGAGGATCTGCTGTTTATTGCAGGTTCCCTATACCTGGCCGGAAGCATCAAAGAGCTTCTTGGGGAACAGTAGAGACGGCGAGAAGGATGACAGTTTTTGTCGTCCTTTTTTCATTGTAAAATATGGGAAATTGTAGTAGAATACCTTCAGTTGGCATGAAACAATCTTTTGCGGCATATATTGAAAATTTTAAGAAAATTTGTGGGTGTGCGAATAAGATTTTTATGATATACTAAGGGATACGCAAAAAGGTATCTTTGTGCGATGGCTTTTGGAGAGGACAAGACAGAATGTTGAACTTTGAGGAAGAATTGGCAAAATTTAAGCCCAGCCGGGACATTGACCAGGTGGAAGATACCATCGTGAACCGGGATATCACCGATGTGACGGACATCATGGTGGAATTTTTGAAGGAACAGCTTGAGCAGGACAGCGGAGAGTAGGAAGAACGTATATGGAATGTTTATATTGCCATCGTCCCATGGGAGAGCGGAGGCACTGCCAGGTCTGCGGCCGTGATGTGTCGCTTTACCGAAAGGTGGTCCGCACGTCCAATACCTATTACAATGTGGGACTGGAAAAGGCGAGAGTCCGCGACTTAAGCGGCGCCGCCGTATATCTGAAAAAAAGCCTTGATCTGTATAAGAAGAACACAGATGCGAGAAATCTTTTGGGACTGGTGTATTATGAGCTGGGAGAGACTGTAGATGCGTTGGCCGAATGGGTGATCAGCAAGAATCTCCAGCCAGAGGACAACCTGGCGGCAGAATATTTAAAGCAGCTTCAGTCCAGGCAGTCCAGATTAAACCAGATGAACCAGACGCTGCGGAAATTCAACCAGGCGCTTTATTATGCCCGCCATGACAGCCAGGACCTGGCGCTTCTCCAGGCGAAAAAGGTAATCAACATGAATCCCAGGTTTGTCAAGGCGTATCAGCTTTTGGGGCTTTTGTACCTGAAAAAAGAAGAATACGCCAAGGCGGAGAAGACCTTAAAGACAGCTCTGGCCATTGACGTAGGCAATACGGCGGCCCTCACTTACCTGGATTATATTCAGAGTCTTGCGAAGGATAAACGGGCGGCTGCGAAAGAGAGACCCCGCAGACAGGCCAGAATGCTCCAGGAAGCGGAGATGCAGGAGAATGCAGCCAAAGATGAAGCCATTGTTCCCACTTACCGGGAAGGGAACGGAAATTGGACTGCGGTTCTTCTTCTGGTCATCGGGATCATTATGGGAATTCTGAGCTGCTATTTTCTTGTTCTGCCGGTGCAGGAGCGGGAGCTCAAGGCAGACTTCAATGTGGACGCGCTCTCTTATAATGAAAAGATTGCTGAGCGGGATACCAATATTACTGGCCTCAAAGAGCAGATTGAAGCGCTCAATGAGGAGAAGGCGAACCTCAACAATGAGCTGGCGGCCTATACCGGGGAGGGCGGCATCATCAACGAGTACAACAAACTGATTGATGTGCTGACCATGAAGGCAGACGGAAATTATATCGGAGCCATGGAAGCCATTTCATCCATCAATGCCTCACTGGTGACCAACGAGAAGTTCCAGAGTGTTTACGGGGCGTTGAATTCGGAGTTTACTGACAGCGGTGTCCAGAATCTTTACACCAGAGGGAAGGGCGCCTATGACGGCAGGGACTGGGAGACAGCCAGGGTTTATTTTACCAAGTGCCTGGAGCTGCAGCCAGATTATCCGGAAGTGATTTTCTATATAGGTGTCTGCTATCAAAATTTGAATGACTGGGGAACGGCAGTCACTTATTACAACCAGTTGATCGACAATGAGGCTTACAGCAATACCCAGTGGGGGCAGGAAGCCAGAAGACAGCGGGGATATTGATTCCATTTGGTTTGATATTAACAGAGGGATACATACAAAGGATAAGCTTGTGTGTATCTCTCTTTTTTGATTTGAAAATGTGACAGGAGGAATAATCTGATGGAAAACGGGACAAACTATAGGGTCAGCGGTACAGTGCTCTATGCTTTTATGCCGAGAGAGGTGGATCATCACAGCAGCCTGAGAATGAAAGACGGGATCGCGAAAATGCGGGTGAGCCGTCCAGTTACCAGCCTGGTGTTTGATTTTTCAAAAACAGATTTCATGGACAGCGCCGGCATCGGCATGTTGCTTGGAAGGTATAAAGAAATGGCCGCGATCGGGGGAGAGGTGTTTGTGAGGAATACTTCCCCCAGAGTAAAACGGATTTTGGAAATGTCCGGTATTTACCGGGTGATCCGGGACTGGGACAGGAAAGATGAGGAAGGGAGCAGGTAAGATGGAAAAAGGCACGTCATTGGAGGAACTAAACAACGTGGAGGGGACAAAAGGCATAGGGAGGGAAGAGGAGCAGAACAGGGACACAAAAACGGAGGAAAGCGTATACCTGGAATTTGAGAGCCGTTCTCACAACGAGCAGTTTGCCAGGGTAGTGGCGGCAGTATTTGCCGCCAGGCTGGACCCCACAGTGGAAGAGGTGGAGGATTTGAAAACAGCAGTATCGGAGGCAGTGACCAATGCGATCATCCACGGCTATGAGAAGGAGGAGGGCATTGTACATATGAGGCTGACCATGAAGGGACGGGAACTTTCCGTGGAGGTGCGGGACGATGGAGTCGGAATTGCGGACGTCAAAAAAGCGATGGAACCGCTTTATACCTCGAAACCGTCCAGAGAGCGGTCCGGCATGGGATTTTCCTTCATGGAGGCTTTTATGGACAACGTGTGGGTGGATTCGGCGCCTGGTCAGGGTACCACGGTGCGGATGGTAAAAAAACTGGAAGAAAGGCTGGCCCGGTGACCGCAGGCAGGAGGCGTGCATGGACGAGACGATGGAGCTGCTTCAATCGGCACACGCGGGGGATAAAGAGGCGAGAGACAGACTGGTATCGGAAAATATGGGGTTAATCTGGTGTGTGGTGCGGCGTTTTTTAGGCCGTGGCCATGAGGCAGAAGACCTGTTCCAGATTGGCAGCATTGGACTGCTCAAGGCAATTGATAAATTTGACACCAGCTATGACGTCAGGTTTTCCACCTATGCGATTCCTATGATTACCGGAGAGATTAAACGGTTTCTCAGGGATGACGGCATGATCAAAATCAGCCGTTCTCTAAAAGAAATGGCAGCCAAAGCCGGGGCGGAGAGGGAGCGGCTGGGGACGACACTGGGCAGGGAGCCGACGCTTCCAGAGCTGGCGGAGTCTCTCCAGGTGGAGCCCACAGAGCTGGCGGCAGCCATGGAATCAGGGGCGGAGGTGGAATCGCTCTATAAAACCATTTATCATGGAGACGGCAATGCCATCTATCTGATTGACAAACTAGAGGACATGAAGGAAGAGGACGAAGGTGTTTTGAACAAATTGGTGGTGGCAAGGCTTTTAAAAGAATTGCCGCCACAGGAAGCCCGCCTGATTGTCATGCGTTATTATATGGATAAAACACAGACCCAGGTGGCAAAAGAACTGGGGATTTCCCAGGTACAGGTGTCCAGGCTGGAAAAGAAGATTCTGCAGACCATGAGAAGGCGGCTGTGAGGAAGCCGGCCTCTTGCCGGTACATGAATGAAACAGCTCACAGGCATTGGTGTGAATAAAAAATTTCGCTTTAGCCATACTATACCCAAAGGAAGTCTGAAGAAAGGAGCTGGGAATATGAGTGGTTCAAGAGCGAGGCGCTGGATCATCGGTTTTCTTTTGCTGGCAGCGGTCGCGGCAGTGGCAGCGGGATATCTGCTGTTAAAAAGACCTGCCGAGCGGGCGGACAAGGGAACTCTGGTACGGGCGGCCGAGGACGGAATGCAGACGGCTGGAGAGATGTTAAAAAGTGCAGTCCGCACAGTTGGTGACTGCTTATGAGTGAAGTGTTGTATCTGAAGCTGAATCAGAATACAGAGGTTCACGAAAAAGAGGTATTCCTGGGACAGCTTGGAAGCATCTGGTGCCGGGACAAGGCCATTGAAAGTAAATGCAAGGCCATCAAGGTCATGAATATCCGGGCAGACAAAAAGGAACGGTATGTGGTGTCAGTCATGGAGCTGATAACAAAAATGGAAAAGCTCTGTGAGCAGGTAGAGATCAACAACATCGGGGAAACAGACTGCATTATTGACTATCAGCCGGATGTGAAGCCGCATCCTATCTGGGACTGGATTAAAGCGGCCTTTGTCTGTCTGGTGTCTTTTTTTGGGGCGGCGTTTGCCATTATGACCTTCAACAATGACGGCGATGTGAGTAACATTTTCCGTCAAATATACGCTCAGGTCATGGGGATGGCGCCGGCAGGGCCGACGATTCTGGAGCTGACCTATTCCATTGGACTGCCCATTGGAATTCTGGTGTTTTTTAATCATTTTTCCAAAGCTGCTCTTTCCAAAGACCCGACGCCAATCGAGGTGCAGATGCGTACTTACGAGACGGATGTCAATACCACATTGATTCAGAATGCGGAAAGAGAGGAATCGGGCATTGATGTTTCTTGATTATATTCTGCTTGGCATGATCGGGCTTTGCGCCGGAGGGGTGATCGCGGCAGGGGTGTTTGCCTTTATCGTCACCATCGGCGTGGTGGTCCGTCTCATCGGAAAGACCCATACGGCAAAGCATATACGGCTGGTCGAGGACAGCATTGTGGTCGGGGGCGCGTTCGGAAACGTGGTCAACCTTTACAAGATTCCAGTGCCGGGAGGCGTTACTTTACTGGGCTTTCTGGGGGTAGGAGCCGGAATTTTCGTGGGCTGCCTGATCATGTCTTTGGCAGAAACCTTAAATGCACTGCCTGTGTTAAGCCGCAGAATCCGGCTGGCCACGGGCCTCCAGTATGTGATTCTGGCAATGGCAGTGGGAAAAGGTGTCGGTGCGTTGATTTATTTTTTTCTGGGAGGATGAAATATAAAAATGGACAGAGAGGAGCCAGTTCTTATGGAAAAAAACAAAAAAATTCCGCGTCCCGGCACGGACATGAAACCGGAGGAATACGAAAAATATGTGAAGCAGGTCACACCGGTTCACAATACGCCTCTTAACATGATAAAAGCGTTTTTAACCGGCGGGATCATCTGTACCATCGGCCAGTTTTTCATGAATACCTTTACGAACAACGGCTTGGATAAAGAGGCGGCCGGCGCATGGACCCTGCTGATCCTGATCGGAGGAACAGTCATACTGACTGGCCTAAATATATTTCCCAAAATCGTCACCTTCGGCGGCGCCGGGGCCCTGGTGCCCATCACTGGCTTTGCCAACTCCGTGGTGGCCCCGGCCATCGAGTACAAAAAAGAGGGTCAGGTCTTCGGCATCGGCTGCAAGATCTTCACCATCGCCGGCCCGGTGATCCTGTACGGGATCTTTGCCAGCTGGATTGCGGGGATAATTTATTATTTTTTGGATATGGCAGGGGTTTATTGGGCGTAAAGGATTTATGCAGAGGCGATGAGCTGAACAGGAAATATGGATTTATGGGGCAGAGCAGCGGAGATTGATTTTCGTTGCTCTGTTTTTTAATTGCGTATTCTGGAAAAATGCATTATGCTTAATGTGAAGAAAGTATGATTGGTTTTGGAAAAAAATAATATTTGAATATTATAGTTGATTATAGATATGGAGAGGGAAATAGAAAATGGGAATAAGGCCGACTGGATTTAGTACGCCTTGGGTTGGGCTTTCCTGGGAATATACAGAAAAAAAAGTCCCGGAGATTTTATCGGAGATTTATGCCAGGAGAAAAAATCAAGGTTTTTATCAGTTCTATATGCGGAGAGCCAAGGTATGATAAGGTACGCACAGAATTAAAAAATGCGATAGAAGGAACAAACCTGGCAGAAGTATATTTGTCTGAAGCAAATCCGGCCTTGAGCCTGCCCATGGAAGTACATGATGCTTTTGCATTGGAAGGTAGTGACTTGTGCATTTTCTTGATTGATAATGCGGATGGTGTGGCACCCGAAGTACAGAAACAAATAGACTTAGCAAAAAAATATGGTATTAAAGAGGTCTATTACTTTTGCGATGGGAGGTCATTGGAACAAACAGTTCTTGAAAAGAACCTTACGGGAATTGTGGGTATAAGGAAAGAAACCGTACATAAGTTTCAAGAGGTAAGTCAAAATGGCGGCGCTGCATTGATGAATGACATTGTATCGGTATATCGTAATTACTGCGGCGGAAATATAATCCTCAAATCAGAAAATGAAGAATTTCAGAAAATCGGCGTAGCCGGCACGGAGTCTGTCCCTGCGTCAACGCTTCTTAAAATAGATAATATCAGGATAATATTGCAATTGCAAAATTAAAGACAAATCAACCTTTGATATCAACAGATGTTGTAGCGTACTATGGCGTGAAGTTGGCGCAAGGCAGGATTATGAACATGAATTTGGAAGCAAACCGTTTGGTGAATTTGTCCGTGAGATTGTAGCATTAGATATGGATGTTGCCAAGGAAGCGTTTTCGAAGTACCTGATAGTACAGCCTTGATAGCAGACAGATTTATTTTTGTGAATCAGATAGTGGAATATGTTGTTCATAATGGAATGATGAAAGGTTTTTCCGTTCTTCAGGAATCACTATTTACTGATCAGAGAAATGTGGTTGAGATATTCACTGATTTAATTGTATGGATGGGGATTGGGAAAGTTATAGATACAACAGATACCAATGTGTTGGCGTAGAAGGGGGGACAATCCGTGAGTGTGCTAATGAACACAGAAGTAGATAAATTATCAGTTATGTATGAGGGGGATAAGAATAGAGATGCCACAGATAAGATTAGGGGATTTTTATTTCAGGATTATGTTGCGATTATGTGCCTCCTTCAAAATCAAGTAAAGTATGTCTGTTCAGAATACCTTGAGGATGTGGATATATTTTTCGAGGATGGTACATTTGAGTTTATTCAGGTAAAGTATTATCCGAAGACATATCCAAACATGAAGGAAATTTCGACAGATCTTTATTATCAGTATCTCCGTCTTCAGATGCTTCGGAGTACTTTGAAAGCAAAACCGAGCCTTTATATTCATAGAAATTCAAAGGTTGAGAAACCGGCGTTTGATAAAATGAAAGAATATATCGAACTTGGAAATGCGCTTCCAAAATCAGTGCCTTATCCAGATGTAGCGGATTCGGCTGCTTGGCTGAAGACGAAAGTTTACACAACGAATAAGAAAGAGTTACAAAAGAAAACTCTTTTTGTGGACATGGCCTCTGAGGACTCTCTGAAAGAGTTTGTTTCAAAATATGATATCTTCTTCCAAGTGGATATCAAACGGTACAAAAAGGAATTGATGGAAGCATTGGCCAGGGCTTATCCGAATCCGGATAAGGATGGGAATGACGAGCACTGGCAGTTCATATTGCTAGGTCTTGCGATTTCGTATATACAGCGACGTTATACGCTAGTTAATCCTGTTTTTGATCAGCTGCGAGTGGATAAAAAAGAATTTGATCGTTATATGACGGAATCTGCCAAGACGAAGACGGAACAGACAATTGCAAGTTATTTGGCGGGCATTGTTTGTGAGAAGTATGGGGAGATTATAAATAGTAATGATCTCTCAGATATACAGACACACATGTTAAACATGATTTGCCAGAATACAGTGCGATGGATAAATGAGATTGGTAAGACTGTGGATGGTCAATATCAGTTATTGAATACATATAGCATGGATGATGTCGGCAAGATTGCTGGCTACAGAGGAGCTCCTGTAGATGATAGACTGCTTTACGTTGCCGAATGCAAACAGGGTTTTCTTGTTTTTCTGGAGTATTTGTGGAAGATTATGCTAAATATCTGTCAGAAGAAGGCGAATAATGAGCCAAGGAATTCTGCTCGTTTGGAAATGTTTGATCCATTGTATTATGTGGATTCCTCAGTAACTGACTATGTTTGTCTGAATTTTCCTGAAGATAAATACGTAAACCATAGCGTGATTCTTCCTCGGGCAGGCGGAAATTTTAAAGGTGTAAAACGAAAGATTGTGGAACGTATTGTGAATATGTTAACAAAACCGGAGAAATGGTTCTTTGAGAATAGTAAACTTACGAGAGGTAAAAATTATTATAACTATAGTACGGCGAACGTAAATGAGAATCCTACGGTTGCAGATCTTGGTGAAGATAGTTTTTATATTGAGTGTATGGATTGTATTGGAATTGATGAGGATGAGTGGGGCATACAGGAAGATTGCAACAGTTGCATTTTTTCTATGAAATGTGTGAAAGAGGAAGCGTAGTTATGATTTTACAGGAAGAGTTTAAGAAAAGCGGCTATAAAGATATCCTTGTTGGGAATATTGCTTCTGAATATGAAATTAATCTAGAAGATATTTTTGATTTGGATCAGAAACCGGAAGCGTTATTAAGTATTTTTATCAGCGATCAAAGAGATGAATTATTTTTCCTTCTGGATGGGGACTTGGCTGAAATAGATTCCCTATGTGATTATTGGGATGATCGAATTCGGGTGTTTATGATTATTAATGGCAAATCAAAAGCGATTCATAAGTTAAAGTATA
>JAAWBT010000100.1 GCA_022792835.1 Lachnospiraceae bacterium
GGAAATGGGTAGAATTATCGGTGAAGGAATTACCTTTGACGATGTGCTGCTGGTGCCTGCATATTCTGAGGTGACACCGAATATGGTGGATCTGGCGACCCATCTGACAAAGAAAATCAGACTAAACATTCCGATGATGAGTGCCGGGATGGACACAGTTACAGAACACAGGATGGCCATTGCCATGGCAAGACAGGGAGGAATCGGCATCATTCATAAGAATATGTCCGTGGAGGCCCAGGCTGAGGAAGTGGACAAGGTCAAGCGTTCTGAAAATGGTGTCATCACCGACCCTTTTTATTTATCTCCTGAACATACACTGGCGGATGCCAATGAACTGATGGGCAAGTTCCGCATCTCCGGCGTTCCCATCACAGAAGGCCGGAAGCTGGTCGGTATCATTACCAACCGGGATTTAAAATTTGAGACAGATTTTACCAAGAAGATCAAAGAGTCCATGACCTCTGAGGGGCTCATCACGGCGCCGGAAGGAATCACGCTGGATGAGGCCAAGAAGATTCTGGCAAAGGCCAGAAAAGAGAAACTTCCTTTAGTAGATAAAGAGTTCAATCTGAAAGGCCTGATTACCATCAAGGATATCGAGAAACAGATCAAATATCCTGACTCTGCCAAGGACGAACAGGGACGGCTTCTGTGCGGTGCGGCGGTTGGCATCACGGCCAATCTTCTGGACCGGGTGGATGCCTTGGTGAAGGCCAAAGTGGATTGTGTGGTGGTGGATTCGGCCCACGGTCATTCTGCCAATATTCTGAATGCAGTGCGTGACATCAAGGCCAATTATCCAAAGCTTCAGGTCATTGCCGGAAACGTGGCGACAGGAGCCGCCACGAAGGCTCTCATAGAAGCCGGCGTGGATGCAGTCAAGGTGGGTATCGGGCCTGGTTCCATCTGTACTACCCGCGTGGTGGCTGGCATCGGTGTTCCGCAGATTACAGCTATCATGGATTGCTACCATGTGGCGAAGGAGTACGGGATTCCCATCATTGCCGACGGGGGGATCAAGTATTCCGGCGATATGACCAAGGCCATCGCTGCAGGGGGAAGCGTCTGCATGATGGGAAGCATTTTTGCAGGCTGCGACGAGAGTCCTGGGACCTTTGAACTGTTCCAGGGAAGAAAATACAAGGTATACCGGGGCATGGGGTCCATTGCCGCCATGGAGAACGGAAGCAAGGACCGTTATTTCCAGAGCGGAGCCAAGAAGCTGGTGCCGGAGGGCGTGGAGGGCCGGGTGGCCTAC
>JAAWBT010000088.1 GCA_022792835.1 Lachnospiraceae bacterium
CTGGTGCGTGGGGCATCTGGTGACCATGAGCTATCCGGAGGTCTATGATATCAAATATAAACGGTGGAGTCTGGAGACACTGCCGTTTCTTCCGAAGAACTTTAAATATGAAGTGATCGGAAGTGTGAAGAAACAGTTTCAGATCGTGAAAGGTCTCCTTACCAGGGCGGACGTGGATACAATCTATGTCTGTACCGACTCCGGGCGGGAGGGAGAATATATCTACCGTCTGGTGGAGCAGATGGCTGGAGTCCGGGGAAAGCGGAGACTCCGGGTGTGGATTGACTCCCAGACGGAAGAGGAGATCAAAAAAGGCATCCGGGAGGCAAAGGATCTGAGCGTCTACGACAATCTGGCGGAGTCCGCCTATCTGCGGGCCAAAGAAGACTATCTGATGGGAATCAACTTTTCCAGACTTTTGACCTTAAAGTATGGAAATGTGATCTCCGGCTGTATGAATTCCAAACGGACGGTGGTCAGCGTGGGACGGGTCATGACCTGCGTGCTGGGTATGGTGGTACGGCGGGAGAGAGAGATACGAGAGTTTGTGAAAACGCCTTTTTACCGGGTTCTTGCATCGGTGTCCTGCGAGGGGAAAACCTTTGACGCAGAGTGGCGGGCCGTGGCCGGGAGCCGCTATTTCGGGACGCCTTATCTTTATAAAGAGAATGGATTTCTGAAAAGAGAAAAGGCAGAGGAGCTGGTCGCTTTTTTGGAAGAAGAGCGCCCGGTCATGGCAGAGCTTACTGCCCTGGAGAAAAAGAAGGAGAAAAAGAATCCTCCCCTTCTGTTTAATCTGGCGGAGCTTCAGAATACCTGCTCCAGACGATTCAAGCTGAGCCCGGACGAAACCCTTAAGGTGGCGCAGGAGCTCTATGAGAAAAAGCTGGTGACCTATCCGAGAACGGATGCCAGAGTCCTTTCCACGGCGGTGGCGAAGGAGATCCAGAAAAATATCCAGGGGCTTAAGGCCATTCCTGGAGTGGCGGGTTTTGTCTCCCACATTTTGGAGACGGGGAACCACAGAGGGATTGCAAAGACCAGATACGTCAACGATAAACAGATCACAGATCATTATGCCATTATCCCGACAGGACAGGGGATCGGGGCCCTAAAGGGGCTTTCCTCTGTGTCCATAAAGGTCTATGAGGCCATAGTGCGGCGTTTCCTGAGCATTTTTTATCCGCCGGCAGTGTATCAGAAATTTGGTTTGGAACTTTCTGTCCGGAAGGAAAAATTTTTTGCAAATTTCCGCGTGCTTTTGGAGGAAGGGTATCTGGCTGTGACCGGATACGCTGGAAGCGGAAAAAAGACAGAAAACGGACAGGCGGAGGATGGCCTGGAAGGGAAACAGGCAGAAAACCGGGAGGCAGATATCAACGACCCGGAATTTCTGGAAGCGGTCAGGCGGCTTTCGAAGGGCCAAAAGCTTCCAGTGGAACGGCTCTGTGTCAAAGAAGGGGAAACATCTCCGCCAAAACGCTATACCTCCGGGACTATGATTCTGGCTATGGAAAATGCGGGGCAGCTCATTGAGGATGAGGAACTCAGGGCGCAGATCAAGGGAAGCGGCATAGGAACCAGCGCCACCAGGGCGGAAATTTTAAAGAAATTAGTCAATAATGAGTACCTTGCCCTGAATAAAAAGACACAGGTGATCACGCCGACGCTTCTCGGGGAAATGATTCACGACACTGTGTATGTCTCCATCCGGCCTCTTTTAAATCCGGATCTTACGGCGAGCTGGGAAAAAGGGCTCACTTATGTGGCAGAAGGGACCATTACCGGAGAAGAATATATGAAGAAGCTGGAGGATTTTGTCGCCAGAAGGACGGACAATGTACTCCGCCTGAATAATGGAGCTCAGATTCGGAACAGCTACAGCCGGACGGAAGGCTTTTATAAGAAACAGCAGACCGGGAGAAAGCGTGGATGACATGTGGAAAAGTATGGTAAAGCTTTACAGGAACTATGAGGAGATCATCAATTACCTTATTGCCGGGGGGCTGACCACCATTGTCAGCCTTGCTGCCTATTATACATGCGTTCTGACCTTTCTGGACCCGGCCGATCCCTTAAAACTGCAGATGGCCAATGTGATCTCCTGGGTTCTTGCCGTGGCTTTTGCTTATGGAATCAACCGAAGCTTTGTGTTCAAAAGTAAAAGTGAAAATAGGTTTATGGAGGCTGTGCGGTTTGTGGGGGCCAGGGTGACCACTCTTCTCATGGACATGGCGGTCATGTATGTGTTTGTGACCTTACTTGGGGGCAGTGACAAGATCGGAAAACTGTTTAGCCAGGTGGTGGTCCTTGTGGGGAATTACCTGTTTAGCAAACTGTTTGTGTTTACAGGAAAGAAAAAATAAGTCTGTCTTTTCAGAAGGCAGAAAACGGAGGAGAAAGGCAATGGATTACCGGAAATTTTTGGAGGAAAAGCGGAAGCTTTCCTGTGAAGCCTCTCCAAAAGAGCGGCAGGAGGTTATGAGGCGGGGGCTTGAGCTGGTGTTAGAGAGCGCGGGAGACCACGGCGTGCGTATTCATGACATGATGAAAAAGACTCTGATCTCCTGCAGTGAGGAGGAGGCGGAGGTGACTGTGGCCTATGAAGTGGAAGACTGGGAGTTAAATCCAAACGGCGTGATGCACGGCGGGCTCATCGGGACGGCCATTGATACGGCCTGCGGGATGGTGACCCGCTATGTCAGTGAAAACCTTCTGGCTTCGACCGTCTCTCTGAATGTGGATTACCTGCGCCCTGTGGCTGGCGGGGACCGGCTGCTTGTGACGGCAAAGCTGGTTAGGCTGGGCGGCCACATGGCAAATCTTCAGGCCCAGGCCAGACGGGAATCAGATCAAAAGCCGGCGGCCCTGGCCACAGCAGTCTTTTATTTGCCGAGAGCATAAGTTTTCGACAGTCAGCGAAATATGAAAACTCAAAGGCAGTCAGAATTGACAGTTTTTTCTTTGTTGTATATAATAGAAATGGAAATTTGGGGCAATTAGAAGAGATAGAATTAAGGTGGAAACGGATATGGATATTATTGAGTGTCTGACAGAAGCGACAGAGCAGGGGGCGTCAGATATTTTTATTGTGGTCGGACGCCCATTGTCAATAAAGGTAAACGGTGTTTTGCGGGAACTCACAAAAGAGAAGATCCTTCCGGCAGAGGCGAAGGAGTTCATTGAAAAAATTTATGAGTTGGAGGGCCATCGGGATATCAAGCATCTGGCAGAGTCCGGCGACGATGATTTTTCCTTTGCAATCCGCGGAGTGTCCAGGTTCCGGGTGAGCGTCTACCGGCAGAGAGGCAGCCTGGCGGCTGTGGTGAGGGTGATTACTTTTGACCTGCCAAAGCCGTCGCAGATCGGGATCACCCCGGAGATTCTGGCCTTGTCGGATTACACCAAGGGAATGGTGCTGGTGACGGGGCCTGCCGGAAGCGGAAAATCCACGACTCTGGCCTGCATCATTGACCGGATCAACGAAACCAGGGAGGGGCACATCATTACCCTGGAAGATCCGCTGGAGTTTCTCCACTCCCATAAGAAGAGTATTGTGAGCCAGAGAGAGGTGGGGCTGGATACGGGAAGCTATCTTTCTGCCCTGCGGGCGGCTTTAAGACAGAGCCCGGATGCCATTCTTTTAGGAGAGATGAGAGATTATGAGACCATTCAGGTCGCCATGACGGCGGCAGAGACGGGACATCTGGTCCTGTCCACCCTCCATACCATCGGGGCGGCCAATACCATAGACAGGATTATCGACGTGTTTCCGCCGGAGCAGCAGAGACAGATCGCGGTACAGCTTTCTTCTGTACTCCGGTCCGTGGTGTCTCAACAGCTGGTACCCACGAAGGACGGCCATTTGGCGCCGGCTTTTGAGCGGATGACCGTGACTCCGGCCATCCGGAATATGATCCGGGAGAGCAAATTCCATCAGATCGACGGGGCTGTGTATACGGCAGGCGGCGGGGAGATGTTTTCCATGGATTCCAGTCTTTTGAAACTTTATAAAGAAGGAAGCATTACCTCCGAGACAGCGCTTCGGTATGCGTCTAATCCGGATATGCTTTCCAAAAAACTGTAACAGGATTGAGGTTATTTTTATGAAACGACAACGACTTTATTCTCTTACAGGTCTGCTCCTGGTCCTGCTTTTGATGGCGGCGGGCTGCGGAGCTTCCTCTGCAGACGGGGATTCTCCTGGGGGGATTCAAGAGGAGGGAGTGCCGGCCAGCGGGGCTCCGGGAAAGAGGCAGACGGGAACCGGAAGCAGCCAGTCCGGAAAAGCAGATCCAAAGAAAAGCACGGAAGAGATGATGGCCGGAGACCGGGATAATAAGCCGATGGCCCTTATTCCGGAGGCTTCCGGGGATACGGTCTATGAAAAGGAACTGGCAGTCATGGATGCCTCTCATCTGGAAGACGGCTATGTGATGGTGGAATATCTGGGTCAGGCACAGAAGGTCAAGCTTCAGGTGGAAACACCGGAAGGCGTGACCTATACCTATACCAAGGGAGCGGGTTATGAAGTCTTTCCGCTGACAGGCGGTGACGGGGACTATAAGATTTCTGTCTGGGAACAGCGTCCTTCCAAGGGAGATTATCTCAATGTGTTTAACCAGACCGTTTCAGCAGAGCTGGAGAATGAATTTTCTCCTTATCTTTACCCGAACCAGTATGTGAACTTTTCACCGGACAGCAAAACGGTTGCCCTTGGCTCTGAGTTGGTGGAAGGGGCAGTGGACGATCTGGATGCCGTCTCCAGGATTTTTACTTATATTACGGAAAACATTACTTATGACACGGATAAGGCAAAGAATGTCCAGAGCGGATATCTGCCGGTGGTGGATGAGATTATTGATTCCGGCACAGGAATCTGTTTTGATTATGCGGCTGTGATGGCCACCATGCTTCGGACCCAGCGGATTCCGACCAGGCTGGAGATCGGATATGCGGGAGATGTTTACCATGCATGGATCAGCACCCACATCGACGGAGTCGGCTGGGTCAACGGGATCATCCAGTTTGACGGTTCTGAATGGCAGCTGATGGACCCGACCTTTGCGGCGAATTCAAGTAGTTCGGCACTCAAGGATTTTATCAGCGAAGGAGATAATTACCAGGTAAAATATCTTTATTAGGGGGTTTTTATGGGAGAGATATCAAAAAAGCCGCTGAAGGACAGGGAGCTTGCCTCTTTCTGCGAGCAGATGGCGATGATGTTAAAAGCGGGGATCTCCTCTCTGGAAGGGATTTCTATCTTGAAGGAGAGCCTGACGGATTCGGAGGGACGGGCCATTCTGGAAGAGGTGTACGAAGAACTGGAGATGAGCGGGGATTTGTGCGGCGCCTTCACGAAGAGCGGCGTGTTTCCCCAGTATTTTCTGAATCTGGCGCAGATTGGTGAACGGGCCGGAAGACTGGACGAGGTGTTCTCTTCCCTTGCCGTTTATTATGAAAGGCAGGATTCCCTGTCAAAAAATATTAAGAGTGCAGTCACCTATCCCTGTGTCATGATCGGGATGATGTTAGCCGTGATTTTGGTGCTGGTGATCCGGGTTATGCCTATTTTCAGTAGAGTCTATGGGCAGCTCGGGACAGAAATGAGCGGCGTTTCCAGAAGCATTATGAATATGGGCACCTGGCTTAGCCGTTATAGCCTGGGAATTTTGGTGTTTTCTGTTTTGCTGGTGGCTGTGGCCCTGTATCTTTGCATGACGAAGAATGGAAAAAAACATCTGAGAGGCTTGGGACGCCGCCTTCCTTTTACAAAGGGAATCTATGAGGCCACGGCTCTCAGCCGCTTTGCCGACGGTATGTCCATCACCTTGAAGAGCGGGCTGGATTCTGATGAGGGGCTGGAGCTTTCCGGCAGGCTTACCGACAGTCCCGTGCTCCGGGAAAAAATTGAAGAATGCCGAAAAAAGACGGCGGAGGGGACAGAACTTGGAGCAGCCTTCAAAGAAGCGGGTATTTTTTCCGGCCTTCATGCCCGTATGGTGAATGTGGGGATTCTTTCCGGTTCTCTGGATCAGGTTATGGAGCGGGTGGCAGAGCAGTATGCTTTAGAGGCAGACGAGCGGATCTCCCGAACTGTATCCAGGCTGGAACCGACTCTGGTTGCAATCATGTCAATTCTGGTGGGAATGATTCTATTGTCCGTGATGTTGCCGCTTATGGGGATTATGAGCGGCATTGGCTGAGAAGGGGGTAAAGAATGAACCGTTTCAGTGACAGACAGAGGAGGCGTTCTCTTCCGGGCTTCCTGCTTCCCCTTGTTCTCTTTCTGGTAATCTTTTTTTTCGCGTTCCAGGGGATTTCCTCTATTTCAGACACCACTGCCCAAAAGGAGATGGAAGGGCTGGAGCAGGCTGTTTACCGGGACATTGTCCACTGTTATGCGGCGGAAGGATATTATCCGTCAAGCATTGACTACCTGAAAGAGCATTATGGTCTCACCTGGAATGAGGAGCGCTACTGGATTGATTATCAGCCGATCGCTTCCAATTTGATGCCGGATGTGACGGTGGTGAAGCATGGAGGTGTAAAGTGAGATTAAAGACGGACTTCCTGTTTACGCTTCTTTTATTCTGTGTATTTGCCATATCGGCCTTCAGTTTGGTGATTATCGGGGCCGGTGTTTACGAAAAAAGTGTCTCTTCCATAGAACAGAATTTTGAGGGCCGGACTGCCCTGGCTTATGTGGCAGAAAAGGTGCGGCAAAATGATGCGGGGGCGAATATTTCTGCCAGGGATGATGTGCTGTGTATCACCACAGAGGATGCGGATGGGAGCTATTCCCTTTATATTTACGAGCATGAAGGCTTCTTAAAGGAGTTTTTTACCAGAACGGAGCTGCCTTTTGACGAGGAGGCGGGACAGCCGCTTCTTGCGGTCGGGAGTTTTTCCGCCTCAGAAAAAGACGGGGGGTTGTTGGAAATTTCCACAGCCGGGGAAGAGGAAGAGCCGATCTCGTTGCTTCTCCATTTAAAATCCGGGGACTCCTAAAGCCATAGGAAACGACAAAAACAGGTGCCGTTTTCGAATCATTGATTATTTCCGAAAGGAAGACAGCCATGTTACATAGAAGACACAGATCCAGCCTGTTTCTGCTGGAACTCATACTTGTCATCTTTTTCTTTTCTCTGGCAAGTGCGGTTTGTATCCAGTTGTTTGTAAAAGCACATGTAATCGGACAGGATACAGAAGACTTAAATCATGCCATCCCTCTGGCAGAAAGCGCGGCAGAGGCCTTTCACAGTGTCGAAGGAGATCTGGAACGACTGACAGAGTTGTTTCCAAAAGGACATGTGAATGAGGAAGGGGACAGTTTTCAGATTTTCTATGATGGGGATTGGAATCCGGTTGAAGGCGGAGAATGGGTTTATACACTTGCCATTGTGCCGGCAGACTCAGCCGCCGAGACGGCGGCAACAGGACGATCTTTAAAGCCAGAAAATTCTCTGGCGCGTGCCACAGTGAAAGTCAGCGGGGAAGAGGACGTGATCTATGAGCTTGCGGCGGCTGTTCAGATTCCGCGGGCAGTTCCACAGTTGTGAACAATCGGTGCATCGCAGGTATCCTTTGATCCCAATATTTTTTATAGTTAAATGCGGGAGTTTTTTATGAGAAAGACAGAAAAGAACAGAAATTCTTCTTTTGGCATGGGAGTCGGGGCCACCTCGATTCTGATGGTTTTTGTGCTTTTATGCCTGGTGGTCTTTGCCATGCTTTCCCTTGTGAATGCCAATGCAGATAAAAAACTGAATGACCGTCTGGCAAACAGGACGAAGACTTATTATGCGGCCTGTGATAAGGCAGAGACTCTCCTGGAAGATATGGACAGCCGCCTGGAACAGCTTTATCTGGAAAATCCGGAGGCAGAAGCCTATCTTCAGGCATGTCTTTCTTATCTGGACGGGGCCGGAGGTGTGGCGGTGCGGGAAGAGGACGGGATGGGAGTGCGTTTTTCCTTCTCTGTGATTATCAGCGACGAGCAGCATCTGTCTGTGGTGGCGGCGGTGCCGAAAAACCCTGCACAAGAGGGCCATTATTATAGAATCAAAGCCTGGCAGACCATGGCAAGGCAGGCATGGGAGCCAGACACAAAGCTTCCCGTGATGGAATCAGAGATGCCGGCACTTTTGATGCCGGAGTGATTCCCAGGAGGATTTTTCGAGGCAATAAAAAACAATCGCTTTTTCTGCCAAAATCCTGTTTAAGACAGAAAGAAAGCGATTGTCTCTGATGAATCATCTGTTACAGTTTTGAATAACCGTATCCGTTTACAAAAGCGTCCAGCCGTTCTCCGTTCTTGCAGAAAGGGCAGTCCTCAAATCCAAAGGCCTGATAGCTGGGCACATCTCTCACTGTGAAGGCTGAGACGATGGGGAAGCCCTGAATCACATCCACAGCGCTGAACAGGGAACAGATGGCAGTTACCGTGCCGCCGTAGTAGCGGATGCACTCCAGACTGCGGTTGATGGTTTGTCCGGTGGTGGTGGAAGCGAGAAGCAAAAGCACATGTTTGTTTTTGATGGAAGGCGTCAGGTTATCCCGGAAAATCATCTGGTTGTTGCTGTTGAACTCCGGTGTGATGACATAGACGGTTTCGTGGCTGTTGGTGGAGATAAAGTCACGGGCCTCCAGCTCTGCCGCCATGTAGGCGCCGACGACCTCGCAGCCGTCCATGCAGACGATGGTGTCAATGATGGTGGTGTTGATGATCTTGTCCACCAAGGTTTTGGCGATCGCCGTGGCTTCGCTGCACCTGGTCCTTAAGCTGGTCACGTCAATATAATAGTTGACGTGGGAATGGCTGGTGGCGAAGTGGCCGTGAATGGCGCGGAGCGCAACTTTGTGATTGTCTTTTGCGTAAAACTTCATAACACGTGATTCCATAAAATACCCCCTCTGTAGTGATATTGTGAAGCCCAAAGAAAATACTTATCTGTATTTTACCGTATATATAAGAAACATGCAAGAAATAATCTGAAAAAATGGAAAAATTGCAATAAGAATGGAAATAAGGTTTGGAAAAGGGGAACCATTATGAAATGGAAACGATATACCATAGATACAACGACAAAAGCTGTGGACCTGATAAGCAGTATGTTGGAGGAGCATGGCATCGAAGGGATTGAGATTGAGGACAATGTCCCCTTGACAGAGGCAGAGACAAGGGGGATGTTTATCGACATCCTTCCAGAATTGCCGCCCGATGAGGGAAAAGCAAAAATTTCTTTTTATCTGGAGGAAGGTGCGGAGGATGAAGCGCTTCTTTCTGGAATAAGAGAAGGGCTTCTAGAGCTGAGACTTTTTGTGGATGTGGGAGAGGGGACCATTACAGCCTCCGAGACAGAGGATAAGGATTGGATCAACAACTGGAAACAGTACTTCCATCCCTTTACGGTGGATGATATTTTGATTAAGCCAACCTGGGAGGCAGTGCCAAAGGAGCATCAGGATAAGCAGATGATTGAGCTTGACCCCGGCACAGCCTTTGGGACCGGTTCCCATGAGACCACCCAGCTTTGTATCAGACAGCTTCAAAAATATCTGAAAGAAGGGGATAGGGTGCTGGATATCGGAACCGGAAGCGGGATTTTGGGGATTGTAGCTTTAAAACTGGGGGCCTCCTTTGCTTTTGGAACGGATCTGGACGAGAATGCAGTCCGGGCTGCCAGGGAAAATGCAGAGGGGAACGGGTTTTCAAAAACACAGTTTGTCCTTGCAGAAGGGGATATCCTCACGGAGCCTGCCCTTATGGAACAGGCGGGAGATAGGAGTTATGATTTGGCGGTGGCAAATATCCTGGCGCCGGTGATCATTCTTCTGGCGGGGGAGACAGACCGCTATTTAAGGCCAGGCGGTATTTTTATCACCTCCGGGATTCTAAACACAAAGGAGGAGGACGTGAGAGCCGCCTTTGAGGCGAATCCTGCCTGGGAGCTCTTGGAAACCACCCATCAAAACGACTGGGTGTCCATTACAGCGAGGAAACGATAATGTATCTGTTTTTTGTGGATGGAGGGGACATCGGAGAAAGGGAGGCGAGAATCACCGGCTCTGATGTAAACCATATCAAAAACGTGCTTCGGATGAAGCCGGGAGATAAGCTTCGGATCAGCGACGGGGAGAGTCTCTGCTATAACTGCCGGATTCAGAGTTTTGAGGAGGAGGCGGTGATCTTATCGCTTCTTTCCAGAGATGAGGACGGCACAGAGCTTCCGGCCAAGATCGTGCTTTTTCAGGGGCTTCCCAAGGGAGACAAGATGGAGCTTGTCATCCAGAAAAACGTGGAGCTTGGCGTTTTTCAGATTGTCCCGGTGGCCACAAGGCGGTCAGTGGTAAAGTTAGATACAAAAAAAGCGGAGGCAAAAGTGCGCCGCTGGAACGCCATTTCTGAGAGTGCGGCCAAACAGTCAAAGAGGACCCTGGTGCCAAAGGTGGCTTCTGTCCTGTCTTTTAAGGAGGCAGTGGACTTGGCGGCGGATTTTGACTGTAAGCTGTTTCCCTACGAGCACGCTGAGGGGATGGAGGAGACGAGGAAGCTTCTCGCACAAATACAGCCCGGCATGGAGATTGCGGTCTTCATCGGACCGGAGGGCGGCTTTGAGGAGGAAGAGGTGGATTATGCCAGGGAGAAGGGGTTTGTCCCCATTACCCTTGGCCGCAGGATCTTGAGGACAGAGACGGCGGGGATGGCTCTTTTGTCGGCCCTTATGTTTCAATTGGAAAAATAAAAAGCATACGAAGAGGAAAGCATGGAAGCATATCTGGATAATTCTGCGACGACAAGAGTGTTTGAGTCTGTAAAGGACATCGTAGTAAAGACTATGACGGAGGATTTTGGGAATCCGTCCTCCCTCCATAAAAAGGGGGTGGAGGCAGAAGCCTATGTGAAGGCGGCCACAGAGTCCGTGGCAAAGACACTGAAGGCGGCGCCGTCGGAGATTCTTTTCACGTCAGGCGGGACAGAGTCCAACAATATGGCCATTATCGGGGCTGCCCGGGCAAATAAGAGGGCCGGAAGACACATCATCACTTCCACCATCGAGCACCCTTCCGTTTACAATGTGTTTGGCTATCTGGAGGCAGAAGAGGGATTTTCAGTGGATTATATCCCTGTGGATGAAAACGGGCATCTGAATCAGCAGGCGCTCATGGAGGCCGTCCGAAAGGACACGACTCTGGTGTCAGTGATGTATGTGAACAATGAAATAGGCTCCGTCAATCCCATCGGGGAGATCGGAGAAAAGATCAAGAAAAAAAATCCCCGTACCCTGTTCCATGTGGATGGGATTCAGGCTTATGGAAAGTACAGGATATGTCCGAAGCGGGAATGCATTGATCTTCTGTCAGTCAGCGGCCACAAGATCCACGGCCCCAAAGGTGTGGGATTTTTGTATGTAAAAAACGGCACAAAGCTCCTGCCGGTGGTCTACGGGGGAGGCCAGCAGAAAGGGATGCGCTCCGGCACCCACAACGTGCCCGGCATTGCCGGAATGGGCGAAGCGGCCAGAGCGATCTATGAAGACCATGAAGCAAAAACAGAGGCTATGTACAAAATAAAGGCATTGTTTACAGAGCTTATGGAAGGTCTCCCGGGGACAAAAATCAATGGACTTCCCGGAAAGAAGAGTGCGCCCCATGTGGTGAGTGTCAGTTTTAAGGGGATTAAAAGTGAGGTGCTGCTCCATGCCCTGGAGGAAAAGGAAATCTATGTCTCCTCCGGCTCCGCCTGTTCCTCCAACCATCCGGCCCTCAGCGGGACACTACAGGGAATCGGCATAAGAAAGGAGTTTCTTGACGCCACGCTCCGGTTTAGTTTCAGTGTGTTCACCACACAAGAGGAGATTCGCTACTGCGCGGCAGCGCTGGAAGAGCTTCTTCCGCTGCTGCGCCGTTACACGCGAAAATAGAGGGGATTGCGATTTCGGGAAGAAAATAGGAGGACATAAGGATGGCAGCACAGGAAGAGTTATTCCATGCATTTTTGATTAAGTATGCGGAGATTGGAATCAAGGGAAAAAACAGGTATCTCTTTGAGGATGCCCTGATCCGTCAGATCCGTTTTGCCCTTCGTTTTGTGGAGGGAGAGTTTTTTGTCCGAAAAGAGATGGGCCGCATCTATGTGGAGGCGAAACGTGCATTTGACTATGACGAGGTGATACAGCGGCTGGGAAGGGTGTTTGGTATATCCGGTATCTGTCCCATGGTTCAGTTTGCGTATAAAGAATTTGCAGATATTAAAGAACAGGTGCTTTCTTATGTGGGGAGGGTCCATCCTGAGGGGAATTTCACTTTCAAGGTGATGGCAAAGCGGGCCAACAAAGGGTTTCCCATGGATTCCAATGAAATCAATGCCGCCTTGGGGGAGGCGATTCTTGAGGCGTATCCGTCCCTCAAGGTCAATGTCCATGAACCGGATGTGTTCTTTTACGTAGAAGTGCGGGAGAGAGTGAATCTTTACTCCAAAGTCATTGCCGGTCCAGGCGGTATGCCGGTGGGGACCAGCGGAAAGGCCATGCTGCTGCTTTCCGGAGGCATCGACAGCCCGGTGGCGGGATATATGACGGCAAAGCGGGGGGTAAGCATCGATGCCGTATATTTTCATGCGCCGCCCTATACCAGTGAGCGGGCAAAACAGAAGGTGGTGGATCTGGCAAAGCTGGTATCCAGATATTCCGGGCCCATGAAGCTTCATGTGATCAATTTCACGGACATCCAGCTTTATATTTACGACCAGTGTCCCCATGAGGAACTGACCATCATTATGCGGCGGTACATGATGAGGATTGCCGAAGCCATCGCAAAGGAGAGCGGGGCGCTGGCGCTTGTCACCGGGGAGAGCATCGGACAGGTGGCGAGCCAGACGCTTCCCAGCCTGGCCTGTACCGGAGAGGTCTGTAATCTTCCGGTGATCCGTCCGGTGATCGGTTTTGACAAACAGGAGATCGTGGATATCGCCCTGAAGATTGACACCTTCGAGACCTCCATCCAGCCCTTCGAGGACTGCTGTACCATTTTTGTGGCAAAACACCCGGTGATCAAACCCAACCGGAAAATCATACGCCGGTCAGAAGAAAAACTGGCAGAGAAGATCGAAGGGATGGTAAGGACAGCCCTGGAGACAAGGGAGATTCTTGAAGTGAAAGAGTGAACTTCATGGGACGAAAAAAGAATCCTGCCTTGGCAGGATTCTCCTCTTCGCGGTCTGCTTTATTCATTTACAATATAAGGCTTCAGGGTTTCCAGAATGGTCTCCACATTGTCCTCCGCATGGATGTTTAAGTCAATGGGCTTGGAGAGATCCAGGCTGAAGATACCCATGATGGATTTTGCGTCAATAACATAGCGGCCGGAAACCAAATCGAAGTCATAATCATATTTGGTTAAATCGAAGACAAAAGACTTCACCTTATCAATAGAATTTAAAGAAATCTGTACTGTTTTCATGAGAATGCTCCCTTCTATATGGATAGTAACTCTTTTTTGAACGCTCTTATGTTCACTATCAATACTAGACAGATTCACTTGAAAAGTCAAGAGGGAAATGAGGAATCGAGATGGAAAACTGGAAAAAAAAGGCTGCGCTTCACAATCTGGGCTGCAAGGTCAATGCTTATGAGACAGAGGCCATGGGGCAGCTTCTTTCGGAAGCCGGTTATGAGCTGGTCCCTTTTGACGAGAGGGCGGACATTTATCTGATCAACACCTGCAGCGTAACCAACATGGCGGACCGGAAGTCCAGGCAGATGCTCCACCGGGCCAGGAGACAGAATCCGGATGCACTGATCGTGGCGGCAGGATGCTATGTCCAGGCCCAGGCAGAGGAAATTGTAAAAACCGGTGCGGCTGATCTTGTGATTGGCAATAATCAGAAGGGAAGGCTCGTGGAGCTGTTGGCGGACTATGAGAGGGAGAGGGCGGTCAGAATCACAGACGGCGGGGAAAAAGCCGGAAGGAAGAATCTGGCGGTCATTGATATCGCCCATACGAGGGAGTACGAGGAACTCTCCCTTAAGCGGACGGCAGAGCATACCAGAGCCTTCGTTAAGATTCAGGACGGCTGCAACCAGTTTTGCAGCTATTGCATTATTCCCTACACCAGAGGCAGGATCCGGAGCAGAAAGCCGGAGGATATTCGTTCTGAGCTTGGCAGGCTGGCAGAAGCCGGTTACCGGGAAGTGGTGTTGACCGGGATTCACCTGTCCTCTTACGGGAAAGACTTTGATGAGCCGGTTTCCCTTCTGGAGATCATCAGGCAGGTGGCGGGAATCCGGGGGATTGAGCGGATTCGTCTGGGTTCTTTAGAGCCAAGGATCATAACGGAGGAGTTTGTAAAGGGCCTTGCCGCCATAGACAAAGTCTGTCCGCATTTCCATCTGTCTTTGCAGAGCGGCTGTAATGAAACCTTAAAACGGATGAACCGCCATTATACAACAGAAGAATATGCCGGCTGCTGTAGACTTTTACGGGACTATTATGGGCATCCGGCGATTACGACGGATGTGATTGTGGGATTTCCGGGAGAGACGGAAGAGGAATTTTCTGAGACACTGGCCTTTCTCAGAGAGACTGCATTTTATGAGATGCATATTTTTAAGTATTCCAGAAGGAAAGGGACAAAGGCAGCGGCCATGGACTCTCAGGTGCCCGAAGAGATTAAGACAAAGAGGAGCGGCAGGGCGCTTTTACTTGGGGCAGAGCTTTCTGGAGAGTTTCGGAGCTACTATCAGGGGACGAAACAGGAACTTCTCTTGGAAGAGGAGCTGGAAATCGAGGGAAGATGGTATATGACCGGATTTACAAAAGAGTATGTAAAGGCGGCCATAGAGCTTGCCGGGTGTTCCGGGATGGAACAAAAGCTTCTGGTTCCGGGAAATATTGTGCCGGTAACCCTTGCCCAAAAAGAGGGGAAGGCGTGGGAGGAACTGCTTTTGGCTGTCCCTGTTTCTGGCTTTTTCGAGGCATGTTCCTTGGAAAAGCTGGTATAAAGTGAAGAAACAGGAAGAAAACCCCTCGACAGTCCGGGGAATTTGTATTAGAATAGAAGAACAAGCATGTAAGGACGTGAAGAAAATGGGAGACATACACAGAACACAATTTTTTAACCCTTCCCAGGAGGGGAAAATGGAGGCAGGAGAGATTCTGGCGAAAGTTTATGCGGCTTTAACAGAAAAGGGCTACAATCCGATCAGCCAGATCGTCGGTTATATTATGTCGGGAGACCCCACCTATATCACCAGCCATCAGAGCGCCAGGAGTCTGATTACGAAACTGGAGCGGGATGAGATTCTGGAGGAACTGGTGCAGGTTTATATTGAAAGCAAGCTGAAAGGTTAAGCGCCGGGTATGCGGATTATGGGACTGGATTTCGGCTCCGGAACAGTGGGCGTGGCTGTCAGTGATTCTCTTGGAATTACGGCTCAGGGCGTGGAAACGATAGAGAGGCCGCAGGAGAACAAGCTGAGAAGGACGCTTGCCCGTCTGGAAGAGCTGATAGGAGAATACCAGGTAGAGAAAATTGTGGTGGGCTGCCCCAGACATATGAACGGAGATTTTGGGGAGCGGGCAGAAAAGTCCCGGGCATTTGCAGAGAAGCTGGAAGCCAGGACGGGCCTTCCAGTTGTGCTCTGGGATGAGCGGCTTACTACAGTGGCGGCGGAGCGGGTGCTTAAGGAGGCAGGAGTCCGCAGAGAGCGCCGGAAGGACTATGTGGATAAAATAGCGGCAGTGTTTATTTTACAGGGATATTTGGATTCCCTGTGATTTTTGTGCGCACGGGGGATAAAGAAATCATGGATGAGAAAATTATTTTGACATCAGAAGACGGAGAAGAACTTTCCTGCTATGTGCTGGAGGAGACGAAGGTGGCAGGATGCAATTATGTGCTTGTGGCAGAGGAAGAAGAAGGAGACGGCGAGTGCTATATCCTGAAGGATGTATCGGACGAGACAGATTCTGAGGCTGTGTATGAGATCGTGGAGGATGAGAAGGAGCAGCAGTACCTGGCACGGATCTTTAATGAGCTTCTGGAGAATGTGGATATCCGGTAAGGACGGGAATTATGCCGCGAAAGAGCTGCGGCGCAAAAATTTCGCTGTGCGAAATCTATCTTAATAAAATAGGACGAAAAAGAAAGTAAGAGAGGTGTAATATTTGAGACAAACATCAAAGCAGGCAGGAAGACAGACGGGAAAGCAGGGAGGCAGACATCCGGAAATGCCGGGGCTTAAGATTATTCCCCTGGGAGGACTGGAACAGATCGGAATGAACATGACAGTCTTTGAGTACGAGGACAGCATCATTGTGGTGGACTGCGGGCTGGCCTTTCCCAGTGATGATATGCTGGGGATTGATCTGGTGATCCCGGACATCACTTATTTGAAGGACAATATCCAGAAGGTCAAGGGGTTTGTCATCACTCACGGACACGAGGACCACATCGGTGCGCTCCCTTATGTACTTGCAGAGTTAAATGTGCCGGTCTATGCCACAAAGCTGACTATGGGCATCATTGAGCATAAATTGAAGGAACGGGGAATGACCAGGTCCACCAAGCGGAAGGTGATGAAGTACGGACAGTCGGTGAACCTGGGGTGTTTCCGGGTGGAGTTCATCCGAACCAACCACAGCATCGCCGACGCGGCTGCTTTTGCCATTTTCACGCCGGCAGGAACCATTGTCCACACAGGAGACTTTAAGATTGATTACACACCGGTTTTTGGAGATCCGGTGGATTTACCTCGGTTTGCGGAGCTGGGAAAGAAGGGAGTCCTGGCATTGATGGCCGACAGTACCAATGCTATCCGGGATGGATTTACCATGTCGGAGCGGGCTGTGGGGCGGACCTTTGACCGGCTCTTTGAGGAAAATAAGGAGCGGCGCATCATTGTGGCAACCTTTGCCTCCAATGTGGACCGGGTCCAGCAGATCATCAATTCTTCTTATAAATATGGAAGGAAAGTGGTGGTGGAAGGACGCAGCATGGTGAACATCATCGGTATCGCCACGGAGCTGGGATATATCCAGATCCCTGAAGGGACGTTGGTGGACATTTCCCGTCTGGGCAATTACCCTCCGGAAAAGACGGTCCTTATCACCACGGGAAGCCAGGGAGAGTCCATGGCAGCCCTGTCCAGGATGGCCGCGGATATCCACAAGAAGGTTTCTATCAACGCAAACGATGCGATTATTTTCAGCTCCACCCCCATTCCGGGCAATGAAAAGGCTGTGGCCCAGGTGATCAATGAACTTTCGGCCAAGGGAGCCAAGGTAATTTTCCAGGATACTCATGTGTCAGGACATGCCTGCAAGGAAGATCTGAAATTAATCTATTCGCTGGTGAAGCCGAAGTTTGCCCTTCCGGTCCACGGGGAATACCGTCATCTCATGGCCCAGGCGGAGATCGCCCATGAGATGGGGGTGGCCAAGGAAAATATTTTTATTATGCGTTCCGGCAATGTGATGGAGCTTTCCGAGGAGGGCGCCCAGGTGATAGGGAACGTGACGGCAGGACCGGTTCTGGTGGATGGACTGGGAGTCGGGGATGTGGGAAATATTGTCCTGAGAGACCGGCAGAACCTGGCTCAAAACGGCATCATCATTGTGGTCCTTACTCTGGATCGTCATAACAACCAGCTTATGTCGGGGCCGGACATTGTTTCCAGAGGCTTTGTCTATGTGAGAGAATCGGAGAACCTGATGGAAGAGGCCCATTCAGTGGTGGAGGAGGCTGTCAGGAAGTGCCTGGACAGACGGGTCAATGACTGGGGGAAGATCAAGACGGTCATCCGGGACAGCTTGAGTGATTATATCTGGAAAAAGATGAAGCGGAATCCCATGATCCTGCCGATCATTATGGAAATTTAAAGAGAGGGACAGAAAGGAGAGAGCGCATATGAGTACACGTATTTTCGGTACCATTGTCCGCATGGCTGTGATGGCGGCGCTCATATCCTGTATGCTTTTGCTGGCGGCCAGGGCGTATGGCTTTGGAAAAGCGGTTTTTGATGAGCGGACGGGGACGGCGAAGAATCCACGCACCGTGCGGTTTGTATTGAAAGAAGGAAACACCGTCACTCAGGTGGCTGATACTTTGGAAAAAGAGGGATTTATCGACAACAAATTTGTGTTTATTGTTCAAAAATATTTCTATAACAGTGAGCTTGTGCCGGGGGAATACCGGATCAATACCAACATGACGGGAAAGATGATCCTCGATATTCTGTCAGGGGCTGCCGTGGAGACGGAGGAAGCCTCATGACAGAAAGAGAGCGGCTTTCCGTATATTTAAACTCTCTGGAACAGGAAGAGGGTAAATTGCTGGAATACATTGCAGGGGAGGCGGCTGCCTCCTTTGTTCCGATTATCCGGAAAGAGACAGGAAGCCTCTTAAAGACATTGATTGCCATGAAACAGCCGAGGCAGATTTTGGAGGTTGGGACAGCCACCGGTTACTCGGCGCTGCTTATGGCCAGTGTTATGCCAAAAGGCTGTACCATTACTACCATTGAGAAATACTGGAAGCGGATTCCCATTGCCAGAGAAAATTTCCGGCGGGCAGGAATGGAGGAATCCATTTTGCTGCTGGAGGGAGACGCTTCTGAGGTTTTAAAAACTCTGAACCCCTCTTTTGATTTTATTTTTATGGATGCGGCCAAGGGGCAGTATCTAAAATTTCTGCCGGATGTGCTGCGTTTGCTTCCGACTCAGGGTGTGCTGGTCTCAGACAATGTACTCCAGGGCGGGGATATACTGGAATCCCGGTTTGCAGTGGCCAGAAGGAACCGGACCATTCATGCCAGGATGCGGGAATACCTGTATGTGCTAAAGCATACGGAGGGACTGCAGACAGCAGTGCTCCCCGTTGGAGACGGAGTGACAGTCAGTGTGAAAACGGACAGGGTGGATTTATGGATATGACAGGGATGAGAAAAAAACCGGAGCTTTTGGCGCCGGCAGGGAGTCTGGAGGTCCTTCGGACGGCCATCCGTTATGGGGCTGACGCCGTGTATATCGGAGGAGAGGCTTTCGGCCTTCGGGCAAAGGCAAAAAATTTTTCACTGGAGGAAATGGCAGAGGGGATTCGCTTTGCCCACGAACAGGGAAAAAAGGTCTATGTGACGGCGAATATTTTAGCCCACAATGCGGACCTTTTTGGGGCGCGCCGGTATTTTGAGGAGCTTCGGACCCTGGGCCCGGATGCCCTGATCATTTCAGATCCAGGGATTTTTTCTATTGCAAAGGAGACGCTCCCTGACATGGAGCTTCATGTCAGCACCCAGGCCAACAACACCAATTATGGGACCTACCGGTTCTGGTATGAACTGGGGGCAAAGCGGGTGGTTTCTGCCAGAGAATTGTCCCTGGAAGAGCTTAAGGAGATCAGGCAAAACATTCCGAACGATATGGAGATGGAAACCTTCATCCATGGGGCCATGTGCATTTCTTATTCCGGGCGCTGCCTTCTCAGCAATTATTTTACCGGGAGAGATGCCAATCAGGGGGCCTGCACCCATCCTTGCCGCTGGAATTATGCAGTCATGGAAGAGAGCCGCCCAGGAGAATATTTTCCTGTTTATGAAAATGAGAGAGGGACTTTTCTGTTTAACTCCAAAGATCTCTGTATGGTGGAACATATCCAGGAGCTTCTTTCAGCGGGGATCGACAGTTTTAAGATTGAGGGGCGGATGAAAACGGCTCTCTACACAGCGGCGGTGATCCGGACTTACCGGAAGGCCATTGACGACTGTCTGGAATCGGAGGAGCTTTACAGGAGCCGGATGGAGTGGTATAAAGAGGAGATCGGAAAGTGTACCACCAGGCCCTTTACCACAGGATTCTTTTTTGGAAAGCCTGGGGCTGATACGCAGATCTATGACAGCAGCACGTACCGGCAAGAGTATATTTATCTGGGAACCGCAGGGGAAGTTCTTGCCGGCGGAAGGTTTTTTCTGGAGCAGAAGAACAAGTTTTCCGTGGGAGAGACCATTGAGATCATGAAACCTTCCGGGGAAAATGTATCTGCCCTTGTGGAAGAGATTTCTGACCTGGAGGGACAAAAACAGGAGAGTGCGCCTCATGCCAGACAGAAGCTTTCTGTAAAACTTTCCAGGCTGCCGGAGAAATATGATATACTGAGGAAAAAGGGTATTTCCGCATAGGAAGGGGAAAGAGTGAACATACTATTTGGAGTGCTTGCACTGATGTCAATTGTATATTATGTGGCGCTTATTGTCTATACCGGGCTGAGGGCATCTTTTTCTGTTTTCTGGCTGGCGCTTTCTGTGTTTTTTGCGGGAATGTGCCTGCTCTTTTCTCTGCGGCGGTTCCGGCTGTTCTTAAAGGGGCTTCCCATGTGGGTGAAGATCCCGGTTCGGACGACGATTGTCCTGGGTTTCCTGGTGTTTTTTCTTGTGGAAGGTTTTATTCTCTATCATATGTGTGAAAAACCAGAGAAAGGTCTTGATTATCTGGTGGTACTGGGCGCCCAGGTGCGGGGAGAGCAGGTCTCAAAGTCCTTACGCTACCGGCTGGATACGGCGGCAGATTATCTGGAAGCCAATCCAGAGACCAGAGTGGTGGTCACAGGAGGAAGGGGACCGGGAGAGGATGTGGCGGAAGCTGTCGCTATGCGCAATTATCTGATGGAACAGGGGATCGGCCGGGAGCGGATCATTATGGAACGGCATGCAGTCAATACGGAGCAGAATCTGTCTTACAGCAAATCACTGATCGGAGATACCAGAAAGTCTGTGGGGATTGTCACCAGCAGTTTCCACGTATTCCGGGCAGTCTCTCTGGCCCAAAAGGCCGGGTTTCAGAATGTGACGGGGATCGCCGCCCCTTCTGTGACGGGACTGCTGCCCAATATGATGGTGCGGGAGTTTTTTGCTGTGCTCAAAGACAAATTTATGGGAAATATGTAAGACAGAAATTGGATGGATATCAGAAAAGGAGCAGCGTTTAAGGTGAAGGAAATGATACTTGAGCTTTATGATAAACTGGAAGAGAGGGAGATGAAGGAACTTCATGGGAAGGCGTTTCTGTTTCGCCACAAAAAGAGCGGCGCCAGACTCTTCCTTGTCTCCAATGATGATGAGAATAAAGTGTTTACCATCGGTTTTCGGACTCCTGTGACAGACAATACGGGAGTTCCTCATATCATGGAACATTCTGTACTTTGCGGTTCTGAAAAATTCCCCGCAAAGGATCCCTTTGTGGAGCTTGTCAAAGGTTCTTTAAACACCTTTCTCAATGCCATGACTTATTCGGATAAAACTCTTTATCCGGTGGCCAGTGTCAACGACAAAGATTTTCAAAATCTGATGGATGTGTATCTGGACGCAGTCTTTCATCCCAACATTTATAAAAATGAAAAAATTTTTATGCAGGAGGGCTGGCATTACGAGCTGGAGAAAGAGGAGGGTCCTCTTACGGTCAATGGTGTGGTCTATAATGAGATGAAAGGCGCGTTTTCCTCTCCGGACAGTCTTTTGGACCGCTATATCCGGAAGTCCCTGTTTCCGGATACGCCTTACTGCCAAGAATCCGGAGGCGACCCGGAGGAAATTCTTTCCCTCTCCTATGAGCAGTTTCTGGATTTTCATCGGACTTACTACCATCCCTCCAACAGCTATATTTATCTTTATGGAAATATGGATATGGAGGAGAAACTTGTTTTTCTGGACCGGGAATATTTGAGCCAGTATGAAAAAATTTCCGTGAATTCAGAGATTCCACTTCAGAAAGGCTTCCTGCCGATGGGGGAATATGAACGGTTTTATCCGATTTCCGAGGAAGAGGAGAGTGAGGGTAAGACTTATCTTTCTGTCAATATGGTGGTTGGGACATCCTTAAATCCCAGGCTTTATGTGGCTTTTCAGATTTTGGGGTATGTACTTCTTTCAGCGTCCGGAGCGCCCATCAAACAGGCTTTGGTGGATGCAGGAATCGGAACGGACATCTATGGGGGCTACGACTGTGGAATCCTGCAGCCGGTTTTTTCTGTGGTGGCGAAGAATACAGACAAAGAAAAAAAGGAACAGTTCCTCAAAGTGGTTCGGGAGACACTGGAACGGCTTTGTGCGGAGGGCATCGGAGAGCGTGCCTTGGAGGCTGGGATCAATTATTTTGAGTTCAAGTACCGGGAGGCAGATTTTGGTTCTTATCCAAAGGGGCTGATGTATGGCCTTCAGTGCTTTGACAGCTGGCTTTATGACGAGAAAGATCCTTTTATGCACTTGGAGTTTTCCGAGGTGTTTGCCTGGCTCAGAGAAAAACGGTACAAGGGCTTTTTTGAAAATCTGATCAAAGAATATCTTTTGGACAGTCTCCATCAGACGGTGATCGTTCTTTCTCCGAAAAAAGGAATGGAGCGGGAACAGGAGAAGGCGCTTTTGCAGACACTCTCTGACCAGCTTTCGGCTATGAGCATGGAAGAGCGGCGGACATTAATCAAAAAGACAGAGGAATTAAAGGCGTATCAGCAGGAGCCGTCTTCCAGGGAGGCGCTGGAGACGATCCCCTCTCTCGAGCGGAAGGATATCGGAAAAGAGCCCCTTCCTCTTGGTGGAAAAGAGCAGCGGGTGGGAGATGTTCCGCTTTTCTTTTCTGAGCTTAATACCAATGGGATCGGTTATATGAGGCTGGCCTTTGACGTGAGCTCCGTGTCCAGGGAAGATTGGCCTTATCTTGGCTTCCTCCGTTATGTGCTGGGCCTTTTGAATACAGACAGGCACAGTTATCAGGAGCTTTCCAATGAGGTCAACGCTGCTACCGGAGGGCTCCAGATCTCTCTGGGCAGTTATCCGGTGACCGGAGAAGTGGGAAGCTTTCTGGGGACTTTGGAGCTTTCTTCCAAAGCATTTTACAAAAAGCAGGAGAAGGCTCTGGAATTTTTGTATGAGATCATCCGCGGCTCTGTCCTGAGGGATGAAAAGAGGCTTTTAGAACTTTCGGCAAGGGCCAGGTCCAGAATCAGGGAGTGGATAGGAAGCTCTGGCCATCTGGCGGCAGTGGTACGGTCCGGGTCCTATCATTCTCCGGTGTCGGCCTTTGGCGACGCCACGGCAGGTATGGAGTATTATGAGCTTTTAAGAGCCCTGGAAACGGATTTTGGCGCGGAGAAAGAGAAGCTGTTTGAAAAGCTTAAGAGCCTTTGCGATACCATTTTCTGCAGGGAGAATCTTTTTGTGAGCTACACGGGAGAGGCAGAGGGCTATGACAGCTTTGCCGCCTGTCTTGAAGGCATGCTTCCCGGTCTTAAGGAGAGTGGAGAAAAGAAAGCATTCCCTCTGGGGAAGATTTTGCCGGATGGACTTGGCCTTTCCAAAAAAAACGAGGGCTTTTTGTCTTCCTCTCAGGTTCAGTATGTGGCCAGGAGCGGAAATTTCCTGGAAAAAGGTTATGCTTATACAGGGGCTATGCGGATTCTCCAGATGATTTTAAGTTATGATTATCTCTGGATTCAGGTGCGGGTCAAAGGCGGAGCCTACGGAGTCATGAGCGGCTTTGGACGGAACGGGGACAGTTATTTTGTCTCTTATCGGGATCCGAACCTTGCGAAGACCAATGAGGTGTTTGAGAAAGTTCCGGATTATCTGGAGAATTTTACGGCGGATGAGCGGGAGATGACCAAATATATTATCGGGACCATCAGCCATATGGATGCACCGCTTACGCCCCGGGTAAAAGGTTCCAGGAATATGTCCATGTATCTGTGCGGCGTCACGGAGGAGATGCTGAAGGCCGAGCGGGATCAGGTTCTCTCGGCGTCTGAGGAAGACATACGCGCCCTGGAGGGCCCTGTGCGTGCCATCCTCGCAGGTGGGAATCTCTGCGTGCTGGGCAGAGACACAAAGATTGAGGCTGAGCGGGGGCTCTTTGAGACGATTACAAGACTTCTTTAAGTGCTGGGCAGGGGGATTATTTCCTGAAAAGATAAAGTGTGGAAACTCAAGAGAGCTGCTGTGGGAGGAAGTTTATGGAACAAAAGAAGTCAGGTTTTGCGGCCCTGATCGGACGGCCCAATGTGGGAAAATCTACGTTGATGAACCATCTGATCGGCCAGAAAATTGCCATCACATCAGACCGGCCGCAGACTACCAGGAACCGGATCCAGACAGTCTATACGGATGAGAGGGGGCAGATTGTGTTCCTGGATACCCCAGGCATCCATAAGGCGAAAAACAAGCTTGGGGAATATATGGTGGCAGCGGCAGAGCGGACCTTAAAAGAAGTGGATGTGATTTTGTGGCTGGTGGAGCCTTCCACCTATGTGGGGGCGGGAGAGAGGCACATCCTGGAAATTTTAAAACAGGTGAAGACTCCTGTGGCGCTTATTATCAATAAGGTGGATACCGTGGAAAAAAATCAGGTGCTCGCCTATATTGAGGCTTATGAAAAACTGTATCCCTTTGCAGAGATTATTCCAGTGTCAGCCCTCAGAGGAAAGAACCTGGATACAGTCTTAGATGTGTTGATGAAATATCTGCCATATGGTCCGATGTATTATGATGAGGATACCGTGACAGACCAGCCCATGCGGCAGATTGCGGCAGAGATCATCCGGGAAAAGGCGCTCCGGTGTCTGAAAGAAGAGATTCCCCACGGCATTGCCGTGACGGTGGAGAAGATGACGGAGCGAAAAGACGGCCTGTTTGACATTGAGGCAGAGATTGTCTGTGAGCGGGATTCCCACAAGGGGATTATCATCGGAAAAGGCGGAGCTATGCTTAAGAGGATCGGAAGCAGCGCCCGTCATGACATCGAGAAAATGACAGAGAGCCAGGTGAATTTGAAGCTCTGGGTCAAGGTCCGGAAAGAATGGCGGGACAATGACCTGTACCTGAAAAATTATGGGTATCACAAGGATATGTAGGGGGGCCTTTCTATGCCTGGGAAGTTTTCCGGGGAAATCGGGGACAATCTCATAGAGGTTACGGGACTGGTTCTTTCGGCGGCGCCCATGGGGGAGTACGATAAGCGGGTGGTGATTTTGACCCGCGAGCGTGGAAAGCTTCACGCTTTTGCGAAAGGGGCAAGAAGGCCGAACAGTCCTCTAATCGGCGGAATCCGTCCTTTCTGTTTTGGAACGTTTACCCTCTATGAAGGGCGGAGCTCTTACACAGTAAAGCAGATTTCCATCACAAATTATTTTGAGGAAGTTACTTCGAAAGTAGAATATGTATATCTCGGTTATTATTTCCTGGAGTTCGCAGATTATTATTCTAGGGAATATGGGGACGAGTTTTCCACCCTGAAACTGCTTTACCAGGCGCTCAGAGCCCTTTCCAGGGAAAGCCTGGACAACCGGCTGGTACGGCTTACTTATGAGCTGCGCATGATGGCCATGAACGGAGATTTTGACGAGGGATGTTTTAAAGGGTTAAGCGGCACAGGAGCTTACGCGTTGGACTTTATCATCAACACTCCCGTAGAGCGTTTGTTTACTTTTGCTCTTTCCGAAGAGGTCTTCGCAGAGCTTTTGGAAGCAGAGGAGGAGAATAAAATCCGGTACATAAACAGGGCTTTTAAATCGGAAGAGGTACTGAACAGCATAAATATAATATTTTCGTAATAAATTCTTCTGTTTTCCCTGGAGAAAACGTATTGAAAATATCCTCGAAACAAGGTACAATGATAAAAGTCTGTTATGAGGAGGAGAATCATGAAGAAAAGAACAGCAGGTCTTATGATGGCGGCGGCCCTGGCAGTGACGGTTCTGGCAGGCTGTGGAGGAAAGGTCAAGTTTGAACCAAAAGTAAGCAGTATTTATGTAAAGAAGGACGGAACTGTGGTCAGCGCCGACATAGAAGACTTCGTGGGAAACAATTACAGCGAAGCTGAGCTGAAAACATATGTGGAAGATGCGGTGAAGGAATACAATTCGGAACACGGAGCGGCCGCAGAGGCTTATGTGGACGAGGAGGATAAGGATGCGTCTCTTCCGGTGCAGATAGAGTCTCTGACTGTGGAGGAGGGGGTGGCCTCTCTGCTTCTGGAGTATGAAAAGTGCGGCGATTACCTGGAGTTTACAGGGACCGCAGGTACGGAGAAGGGAGTAGACAGGCTGGAACTTTCCACAGTGGGAGAGACTGATTTTTCGGGGAACTTTCAGAATGCCAAAGGCGAGGATGTGACCCTTGAGGGTGTGACGAAAAAGGAAAAAAATTCTGTGGTGATCATAGAGGGAGCTGCTACCATTCAGGTGGAGGGAAATGTCCAGTATGTGAGCGCGGGCGTCTCGCTGGTGGATAAGCATACGGTGGCCACCCAGGCTGGAAGTGTTAGTTATATTGTGTTTAAATGATACCAGGATGAAAAAATGGAGAGGACTTAAAACGTATGGAAAAGACAATGGAAAAGATCGTGGCCCTGGCAAAATCCCGCGGGTTTGTATATCCCGGTTCTGAGATTTACGGGGGTCTTGCCAACACCTGGGATTATGGAAATTTGGGTGTGGAGCTTAAGAATAATGTAAAGCGGGCCTGGTGGCAGAAGTTTATCCAGGAGAACCCTTAC
>JAAWBT010000008.1 GCA_022792835.1 Lachnospiraceae bacterium
AAACGGTATTGCGATTTTTAAACTGACGCCTAAGAAAAACTGCAAGGAATGCGGTTGCCCCACCTGTATGGCATTCTCCATGAAGGTGGCTCAGGGCGCGATGACGATTGACCAGTGTCCTCATATGAGCGAGGAAGCGATCGCGACGCTTTCCGAGGCTTCCGCACCGCCCATGAAGACCATCAAGGCAGGCTTCAAGGCGTTTGCCGACAATAAGAATGACAGTGAGAAGGAAATTGCTCTTGGCGGCGAGACGGTTCTGTTCCGCCATGAGAAGACCTTTGTCAATAAGACCAGATATGCTGCCACTGTATGCACCTGCATGGACGAGGCAGCTGTGGAGGCAAGACTTGCTTCTGTGGCAGCCCTTGACTATGACCGGATCGGCGACAGAATGTATGTAGAATTTGTAGCTGTAGACTGTGCTGAAGGGGCTTCCCCGGATGCTTATGCAGCGCTGGTAAAGAAGGCAGATGGTGCAGGAAGAGCTCTGATTCTCAATGTGAAGGATGAGGCATGTGCAAAGGCAGCTCTGGATGTGTGCAAGGACAAGAAGCCCATCCTGAACGGGGCTGATGCTTCCAATTACGAGGCTATGAGCAAGCTGGCGACAGAGGCAGGCGTGGTATTGGGTGTGACCGGCGCTTCTGTAGAAGAGCTTTACGATACGGTTGCTGCTCTTGAGAAGGCCGGAAACAAGAACCTGATCCTGGATCTTGGTACGGCTTCCGTGAAGGATGCTTTCGCAAATGCAGTGCTCATCCGCCGTGCGGCTCTTAAGGATACAGACAGAACCTTTGGTTATCCCAGCATTGTAAACGTAGGCAAACTGGCTTCCGGAGATTCTCATATGCAGGCAGCTCTGGCAGCTCTGTTCACCATGAAATATGGTTCCATCGTTGTGATGGAAGAGATGAGCTACGCACAGGCTCTGCCTCTTTACGGCTTAAGACAGAATCTGTTTACGGATCCTCAGAAGGCTCCCAGAATTGAGCCTGGTATCTATCCGATCAACGGCGCAGACGAAAACTCTGTCTGCCTGACAACAGTTGATTTCGCTCTGACCTACTTCCTGGTGTCCGGCGAGCTGGAGCGTTCCGGCGTTCCCTGCAATCTGTTGATCAGCGATGCTGGCGGACTTTCCGTACTGACCTCCTGGGCAGCCGGCAAGTTCTCCTCCGGTTCCATTGCGAAGTACATTCAGGAATTCGAGATCGAGAATAAGATCAAGAATCGTACCCTGATCATCCCCGGCAAGGTTGCCGTACTGAAGGGTGATCTGGAGGCAAAGCTTCCTGGATGGAACATTGTTGTCGGACCGACCGAGGCGGTCATGCTGGTGAAATTCCTTAAAGATATGCAGGCAAACGCATAGGCTTTTTTCTGCCAAAAGAAGAGCTTTGATTATATAGTGTCCGGCAAAACGTACTCGCAAAGCGTGCGTTTTGCCGGATTCAAGAAAAGGAGAATAAGATAATGGAAAAATTCATTACCATCGGCGAGAGACTTTCCACCACGGCCCCCACTGTAAATAAAGCGTTTCTGGCAAGAGACCCGGAACCCATTTTAAAGAGAGCGAAAGCTCAGCTTGACGCTGGCGCTGTTTATCTGGATGTAAACATTGGGCCTGCAGAGGGATACGGTGAGGATCTGATGAAGTGGGCAGTGACCCTCCTTCAGGAGAACTTTGACAATGTCCCCCTCGCTCTTGATACCTCCAACAAGGCGGCTATCGAGGCAGGTATCTCCGTATATAACCGTTCCAAGGGCAAACCCATCGTGAACTCCGCTGACGCTGCCGGAAGAATCGAATTTGTGGATCTGGCGGCTGCCAACGATGCCATTGTCATCGCCCTTTGCAACGGCGAAGGTATTGCGGCTGACAATGATGAGCGTATGGCTTACTGCACCCAGCTTTTGGAGAGAGGTCTGGGGCTTGGCATGGCAGAAGAGGATATGTGGTTTGATCCGCTCTTCGTCGTGATCAAGGGTATGCAGGATAAGCAGATGGATGTATTGAACTTCATTGGCGATCTGACTGACATGGGCCTTAAGACCACCGGCGGACTTTCTAACAACTCCAACGGTATGCCCAAGCACATTCGTCCCATCATGGATTCTGCCATGGTTGCCATGGCCATGATGAAGGGCTTTACTTCCGCAATCGTGAACCCCAATGACCTGAGACTGATGGAGACCATCAAGTCCTGTGATATCATCAGAAACGCAACCTTATATGCAGATTCCTACCTTGAAGTTTAATTCTTAAGGAAAAGGATGGACTGCCATGTTTAAGGTAACATTTAAGTTTGAGAGCGGCGAGGGCATAACTGCCTTCGCTGCTTCCGGTGAAAACCTTCTTGAGGTAGCGAGAAAAACGAATGTAGCTATCGATGCCCCCTGTTCCGGCAACACCGCCTGCGGCAAATGCCGGGTGAAGCTTCTTTCTGGGGAGTTAACTTCTCAAAAAACACGTCATATCACTGACGAGGAATATGCAGCCGGATGGCGGCTCGCTTGCGTCAGTAAGGTAGAAGCTGATGTGGAAATTATGGTTCCTGACATTGCATCTGCTTATAAAGGGCGTATGAAGGCGGCGGACTTAAGTTCCCCGGCGGAGGTAAAGATCTTCACGGAGGCCAAGGAGCAGCTTGACGCGGCGGGAATCACTTTAAAGAATAGCCTGGAACTGATTCAGGTTTCCATGGAAACTCCCAGTCTGGACGACACCATGCCGGATGTGGAACGGCTGGAGCGGGCAGTGGCGGCAGCCACAGGGGTTGCCCGTGTGCGGATTCCTTACAGTGTGTTAAAATCTCTGCCGGACAAACTCAGGGAAGCAGATTTTAAGGTACAGTGTATCATCCGGCGGACCACAAGGAATATCTTTGTCTACGATTTGTTCCCCATGGATGTGAAGGTACGGGCCGGCGGACTTGTAGTGGATATCGGTACCACCACGGTCTCCGCCCTGATCATCGACATGCTGAACGGCGATATTCTGGCAAAGGCCACCACCGGGAACGGACAGATCCGCTATGGGGCCGACGTCATCAACCGGATCATTGAATCCAGGAAAGAGGGCGGCCAGAAGAAGCTTCAGGACGCAGTTATTAAAGAGACCATCAATCCTCTGATCCATACCATGTGCAGAAACTGCGGCATGAAACCGGCCTGGATCTACCGGATGTGCGTGGGAGCGAACACGACCATGAATCACCTTCTGGTCGGCGTCAATGCGGAACCCTTACGCACAGAACCCTACATTCCGGCCTTCTTTAAGACCAATGCGGTCTTTGCCAATGATCTTGGAATTGATATCAATCAGGATGCCCATATTATTATTGCTCCCAACATCGGGAGTTATGTGGGCGGCGATATTACGGCAGGGACACTGGTGAGTATGATCTGGAACCGTCCGGAATATTCCGTGTTTATTGACCTTGGCACCAACGGTGAGATTGTGTTTGGTAATTCTGATTTTATGATGAGCTGTGCCTGCTCGGCAGGACCGGCCTTTGAGGGCGGCGACATCAGCTGCGGCATGCGGGCCACTGACGGCGCCATTGAGGCATGTTCTATTGATGCGAAAACCATGGAGCCAACCTTCTCTGTTATCGGTGATGAAGGCGAGAAGCCGGTGGGCCTTTGTGGTTCCGGCATCATCGACGTGATCAGTGAGCTGTTCCGCTGCGGAATTATCAGCCCTAAGGGCAAGTTTGTCCGGGAAGGGGAGAGGGTCCGCCATGATAAGTACGGCATGGGGAGCTATGTGCTGGCCTTTAAGGAACAGGCAGGTTCCGTCAAGGACGTGGAGATCACAGAGGTGGACATCGACAACTTCATTCGTGCCAAAGGGGCGATCTTTTCGGCTATCCAGACGCTGCTTACGTCTCTGGATTTTGATGTGTCCATGGTGGACGACGTGTATGTGGCCGGCGGGATCGGTAGCGGCATCAATATGAAGAATGCAGTGGGGATTGGCATGCTTCCTGATATTCCTCTGGAGAAGTTCCATTATATCGGAAACTCCTCTCTGTCTGGCGCTTATGCCATGCTTCTTTCCGGCGAAGCAGAGCGGAAGGTTTATGAGCTGGCTCAGAGCATGACTTATATGGAGCTTTCCACCACGCCAGGCTATATGGATGAATTTGTGGCCGCCTGCTTTATTCCTCATACCAACAGCGGCCTGTTCCCCTCCGTGAGCCAGGAGACCGTGGATTAGAGCCCTGGATGTACGGCTTTTGTCATCATGAAAATAATTTAAGGGAACCGTATTTTATGAATATTCCTTATGAAAAGAATCAAAAAGAGAGAGTCCCCTTTGAGACCTATAAGGCTCGTTATCGGGAAGCAGACCCAAAACTTTTGTCCGAGGTTTCCGGCGTTCCCTACGACGGGGAGAAAGGGCTTTTTACAGTAACTCTCATGAACAAGCGGTATACAATCAGCCATCCGGATTTTGAGACAGTCTGTCTGGATGAGGATGGCTCTTATGCGCCGCTTCTTGACAATCTGGAAACGAAGATCCTTCTCGTCCGTTATCTGCTGGAGGGGAAGAGAGTTCCTTCCCAGGGGAATTTTTACGCTTATGCGGATATGCCCTGGGGAAACCATTACAATCAGGTATTTCAGGGAAGGTGCGTCAAGCGTCTGGCCTTCAGTTTTGGTTTCAGCCTGGAGAAATTCTGCCGGGTTATGGAGAAACTGGGGGGCGAAAAAATTTCCGTGGGAGATGCGGGCTATGAGTTTGCATTCCTGGATGATCTGAAGCTTCAATTTATGATCTGGGAGGGGGATGAGGAATTCCCGCCCTCCGCTCAGATTTTATTCTCCGATAATTTTTCTTCCGCTTTTTGTGGGGAGGATATGGCGGCCGTGGGAGATATCTCCATCGGTACGCTGAAAACTTTAGCCAGAGATTTGTGATTCTCAAGGTATAAAGTAGAGTAGGTATTGTGCGTCAAGTGTCACCGGATGGAATGTTGAGGGTGAACGAAAGATGTGAACCGGGAGAGAGAGGGGGAAAGGGTGAACAAAAACCGTTCACTCATACCTGTATGTGCTGTGAAGCGCGCACAAGAGGGGGAAACCATCTGCGTTACAATGCCGCGTTCGCTACTGTATATATAATGGCAGACTTTTTGCCAGTGACTAACTAAACATATGTACAGGCGGGTGAGAAGCCCGGCGAGAAAGGAGAGATGTTATTATGGGATTCAAAACTGACATCGAGATTGCACAGGAAAGCACCATGTCTCCGATCACGGAGATTGCCGAGAAAGCCGGCATCGACGAGAAGTATCTG